>JAGVUW010000246.1 GCA_019136035.1 Verrucomicrobiota bacterium
CGTCTTCAAGGGTCAGCCCTTCGCCGGCCTGACGGCAGTGCCGGAGAGTCCCTACCCGGACCCGGTCGGCAGCGACCGCACCTACTTCCCCGACCTCGCGCCGAACGCGCTGCTGCAGACGATCGGCTACCGGCATGACGGCCGGATTCTGGCGGCCGTCGGCAACTTCTGGGAGAAGGGCGAGGTGTTCTTCCGGCTGGCCGTGACCGGCCTGGACGACCGCCAGGCGTACGCCGTGCTCGACCCCGAGGGACGTCGAC
Source organism: Verrucomicrobiota bacterium (assembly GCA_019136035.1). Lineage (GTDB taxonomy): Bacteria > Verrucomicrobiota > Lentisphaeria > Oligosphaerales > JAFGRS01 > JAGVUW01. The sequence goes on from JAGVUW010000246.1 coordinate 261, forward strand.
TCTTCGCCGCCGCGAACGGCGATGCCTACACCGGCGCCGACCTGGCGCGCGGCGTCCTGCTCCATGCCGGGGCGCTGCGCTGGGCCTTCTTCACCGTGGAGCCGTACCGGGCGGATGCCGACTACGGCGAGCGCGTCGGCCCGGACGCCGTGCGCGCTGCCATGGCCGAGCGCCTGCCGGCCATCGCCGCGGCGGCGGAGCGCGAGCGCGCCCTCGATGCCCAGAGCGCCGCCGAGAACCGCCGTTCCGAGCTGCGCGCGATGACTCAGGGCGGGCTCTCCTGCCAGCCCGGCGAGGCCGCCGGCGAACAGACGCTCACCTTCGCCGCCGGCGACAACCGCCTGGTCCTCAGCCTCGACGGCATGGCCGTGAAGCAGTGGCAGGTCGACGGCGTCGAGGTCGTCCTGGGCTCCGACAAGCTCGGCCTCGGCGTCCCCGCCTTCTGGGAGCCGTCGGTCCTGTTCACCGCGCCCTACCAGGTCGTCGAGCAGGAGCCGACCGCGTCCGGCATCCGGGTCGTGGCCGAGCGGGCCGTCTCCCGGACGCTCTGTCCGCCCCTGGAGCACCTCCGGGTGCGTCAGACGCTCGAGGTCGACCAGGCCTGCCGCCGCGTCGAGGTGGTGACGGCCCTGGTCAACGAGAGCTCGGCCGAGACCGGCCCGCGTGATCTCACGATCGGCTTCCGGTACCACGCCCTGCCGCGCTGCCTGGCCGACGGCGGCGCCATTACGATGCGCCAGGGCCCGAACGCGGTGGTGTTCCGACGGCAGTTCGCGCGGCTGCTCTTCGCCGCGCCGTCGGAGGCCGCGGCGAAGGTCCGCACGCTCTTCAGTGTCGCGGCCGAGCCGGTGGCCATTGACGCGCCCGAGGCGATCCTGAGCGTCCCCGCGTCGCCCATCAGGGTGACGATGGCCCTCGGCCCCGCCGAGCGCTTCGCCGGCTTCGCCTGCTGGGACGGCGCCAACCAGCCGACCTCGTCCTTCGAGCCGTTCTTCGCACCGGTGACGATCCGGCCCGGCGAGACCGCCCAGTTCTCCATGACCCTGACGGCGGCGCCCTGACGGAGCTTCCTCTGCCGTCGGCCTCCCGGTTGCCCCGGGTCGCTGTCCGCCATGTGGCCTGCGCATCCCTGCGCATGTCCCGGCTGCCCCGGGTCGCCTTCCGGGATGTGGCCTGCGCATCCCTGCGCATGTCCCCGTCGCCCGGGTCCGCCATCCTGGATGTGGCACGCGCATCCCTGCGCATGTCTTGGTTGCCCCGGGTCGCTGTCCGCCATGTGGCATGCGCATCCCTGCGCATGTCCCGGCTGCCCCGGGTCCGCCGTCCTGGATGTGGCATGCGCATCCCTGCGCATGTCCCGGTGCCGCGGATTGGTGCGCCGGGGCGCATTGCCGCGAACACGGGGTATACTATGGGGTTTTCTTGGCGAGAGTGTCCGCGCCGGACGGCGCCGGACCGATAGCCATCGCATGAGCGCAGAGGCCTGAGTGACATGACCTTGGAAGAGCTGACGACACAAGTGCCGGCCGCGCAGGAGCGGCTGGATCACTTGAGGGGGTTCCTTTGACGTGGCCGGCAAGTCCGAGCGACTCGTCGACCTCGAGGCGCAGATGGCCCGTCCCGACTTCTGGGACCACCGCGAGAAGGCCCAGCAGACGGTCGACCAGGTGCGTTCCCTGCGCAATGTCCTGGATCCCTTCCGGCGCGTGACCGCCATGATGGACGACCTGGCGGTGCTGATGGAGTTCGCCGAGGCCGAGGGCGAGAGCAGCGACTCGCTCGGCGAGGCCGGCCTGCTCTGGGAGCGCCTCGGGCCGGCCCTGGATACCCTCGAGCTGAGCAGCTTCCTCTCCGGCAAGATGGACGCCAACAACGCCTTCCTGTCGATCAATGCCGGCGCCGGCGGCACCGAGTCGTGCGACTGGTGCAGCATGCTCATGCGCATGTACACCCACTGGATGGACCGCCGGGGGTACACCTACGACATCGTCGACATGCAGCCCGGCGACGAGGCCGGCACCCGCAATGTCACCCTGAACGTGCAGGGCGAGTTCGCCTATGGCTACCTCAAGGCCGAGAAGGGCGTCCACCGTTTGGTGCGCATCTCGCCCTTTGACGCCAACAAACGCCGCCACACCTCGTTCGCCGCGGTCGACGTGATCCCCGAGGTTGACGACGAGATCACCATCGAGATCCGCGATGAGGACCTGCGCGTCGATACCTACCGCTCCAGCGGCGCGGGCGGCCAGTACGTCAACCGTACCGACAGCGCCGTGCGCCTGACGCACCTGCCCACCGGCGTGGTGGTCAGTTGCCAGAGTGAGCGGTCGCAGCACAAGAACCGCTCCACGGCGATGAAGATGCTGCGCGCCAAGCTCTACGCCCTCGAGGAGGAAAAACGCCGCCAGGAGCACGCCGCACAGTTCGGCGCTAAGAGCGAGAATGCCTGGGGCAGCCAGATTCGGTCCTACGTGCTGCAGCCTTACCAGATGGTCAAGGACCTGCGCACGGAGGTGGAAACCAGCAATGTCAATGCCGTCCTCGAC
>JAGVUW010000114.1 GCA_019136035.1 Verrucomicrobiota bacterium
GGGCCGGTCACGCCGCTCCTGCCGCAGTCGATCCTGCAGACGCTGCGGACGGATGTCTACGTCAGCGAGGCCATCGCCGAGAACATCGAGCCGCGCTGGAACAAGGGCTACTGAGAGCACCGCGCCGCAGCGCGCCCTGGCGCGCTGCGGCCTTCCGCCAGACACAACCCCGGCCGGGGCACCGGCCACAACGCCGAGGTGACACGATGGGAACCTACAATCCGAAGCCGTACCAGATCGACCTGACGCAGTGGCCGCACATCGTCACGACGCCGCCGGGTCCGAAGTCCAAGGCCCTGCACGCGCGCTGCTGCAAGCACTTCAAGGGCCTCAGCGGCCAGGTGAAGCTCTTCCCGGTGGCCTTTGAAGAGGGCTTCGGCTGCACCCTGACCGACGTCGACGGCAATCGCTATATCGACTTCTCCAGCGGCATCTACGTGACCACGCTCGGGCACTGCCACCCGCGCATCACCGAGCAGGTCCAGCACTATGCCGGCAAGCTGATGAACTGCCACGACTTCACCACCGAGATCAAGACCCGGCTGGTGGAGAAGATGGCGCAGGCGCTGCCGGGCGACCTCAAGGGCTACCAGTTCTACGACTGCGGCACGGCCGCCGTCGAGGCCGGCCTGCGCGTCTGCCGCGCCGCCACCGGCAAGCACGAATTCATCAGTTGCTTCTACGACTTCCACGGCAAGACCTACGGCGCCGTCTCGCTGGCCGAGATCCGCTCGCCGGTCTATGGCCCCACCCGCGCCCCCGGCTTCCACATGGTGCCGCGCCCCAACCCCTACCGCCCGATGTGGACGCGCGCCGACGGCAGCATCGACACCGATAAGTACATCGAATTCTACGACGAGTACTTCGAGCACGGCACCGCCCACCAGGTGGCCGCCTTCGTGGTCGAGCCCATCCAGGGCTGGGGCGGCAGCGTCATCCCGCCGGATGACTTCTTCCCGAAGCTGAAGGCCTTCTGCGAGCGCCGCAAGATCCTGCTCATGGCCGACGAGGTGCTGACCAGCATGGGCCGCACCGGCAAGATCCTGTGCATGGAGCACTGGGGTGTCCTGCCCGATGTCGTCACCCTCGGCAAGGGCTTCGGCAATGGCTTCCCGGTGACCGCGGTGGCGGTGCGCGAGCCGTTCATGGAGAGCTTCGAGTCGATCTCGGCCTCGAGCAGCTACGGCGGCAACCCGATGGCCAGTGCTGCGGCCCTGGCCTGCTTCGAGGTGATCGAGGACGAGGGCCTGCTCGAGCACGCCCAGGAACTCGAGCGGCTCTTCCTCCGGCGCATGGAGGCCTGGAAGCAGCGCTACCCGATCGTCGGCGACGCCCGCTGCAAGGGCTGCCTGATGGGCCTGGAGCTGGTCAAGGACAAGGCCACCAAGGAGCCCTTCGACGCCGCCGGCAAGATGGTCTACCAGCGTGCCTTCGCCAAGGGCCTGGCCTGGGTGCCGGCCGGCCACATCCTGCGCATGAGCCCGCCGATCGTGATGCCCAACGACGTCGCCGAGAAGGCCATGGACATCATCGAAGAGTCCATCATCGAGACGCAGAAGGCCCTCTGCTGACGCGCCTCCCCCCGCGGCCGCACCGCGCCGATCGCCGGCGCGGTGCGGCCCTGAGTGCCGCGGCGCGGTGTCGTGCCGCGGCACTCAGGGCCGGTGTTCAGAAGAACGAGCGCGCCGTCCCGTCGGCCGTCGCGCCGGACGGGTCGGCCTGCAGCGGGAGAGGCGGTCATGGAGAAACTGCGCGTCGGCATCCTCGGTCTGGGTCGCGGTCTCACGCACCTGCGCAACTTCCTGAAGATCGAGGAGGCGACCGTGGTGGGTGTCGCCGACCGCATCGAGACCTGGCGCGAGCGCGCCCGGCCGCTCTGCCTCGAGCACGGCGTGCCCCAGGTCCATGAGTTCGAGGAGCTCCTGGCGCTCCGTCCCGACGCCGTGGTGATCGCCAGCAACGGCCGCTGCCAGGCCGCCCACAGCATCCAGGCCCTGCAGGCCGGCTGCCACGTCCTCTCGGAGGTCCCCGGCGCCTTCACCGAAGAGGAGATCCACCACCTCGTCCTGGCCGTGGAACGCTACGGCCGCCAGTACATGCTGGCCGAGAACTCCGCCTTCCTCGACTTCCTGCGCTACTGGCGCAAGTGGCTCCTCGAGGACCGCTTCGGGCCGGTGGCCCTGGCCGACGGCGAGTACCTGCACTACCTGCCCAACTCGATGGTCGATGTCGACCTGACCAAGCTGACCCCGGCCCAGGTCCGCGAGCGCGACGTCGCCGCGGCGCGGCACTCCTGGCGCTCGGACCAGCCGCCGATCCAGTACCTGACCCACGACCTCGGGCCGCTCCTGGAGGTCCTCGACGACCATGTCGTCTCGGTGACCTGCCGCAACGGCCCGCACTGGTGCCCGCAGGCGCCGCTGCGCGCCGATGGCCAGGTCGGCCTGTTCCAGACCGCCAAGGGCAGCCTCATCCGTATCATGGTGACCCTCAACACCCGCCGCCCCGGCGCCCATAACTACCGGCTCTTCGGGGTCGATGGCAGCGTCGAGTGGTACAGCCATGAGGGCTTCTGCCGGCGCTTCGACCGGAACCGCCAGGAAGGCCAGGGCTGGGAACGCATCGAGATCGGCACCGCCGCCCGCGACGCCGACAAGAGCGCCGGCCACGGCGGCACCGATATCCAGATGGCGCGCTGCTTCGTGCGGGCCATCCTCGCCGGCCGGCCGGTGCCGATCGATGTCTTCCGCATGGCCGACTACACCCTCCCGGGCATCCTCGCGGCCCGCTCCGCCGACCTCGGCGG
>JAGVUW010000062.1 GCA_019136035.1 Verrucomicrobiota bacterium
GGGGGACACGGGGGACACGGGGGACACGGGGGACACGGGGGACACGGGGGACACGGGGGACACGGGGGACACGGGGGACACGGGGAGGGGCACACCAAGGGCACTGGGTAGGCACAGCGGCGCCGGGGCGGATCTGTTGTGGCGCGTTCTGGCGGGGGCCGCGTACGGCTCCATATTAGGGATGGGCGTCGGCGGGCGCGGCGCCGTCTGCCGGGCGGCGGGTTGTGGCGGTCACAGCAGCAGCGGAGTCACTTCGGGTGAACAACATCAGCGGTTTCATCCTGGCGGCGGGTGAAGGCCGTCGTCTGCGTCCGGCGACGCTGACGCGTCCGAAGGCCCTGGTGCCGTTCTGCGGCGTGCCGCTCCTGGAGCTGGCGGCGAGTCAGCTCAGCGCCTTAGGTCTGCAGGCGATGGCGGTCAACGTCTCGTACCAGGGCGAGCGCGTCTATGAAGCCGCGGCGCGTCTGGGGCGCGAGCATGGCTGGGACCTCCGGGTGTCCTCCGAGGACGCCCTTCTGGAGACCGGCGGCGGTCTGCGTTACGGGATGCGGCTCTTGCCCGACGCCGAGCACATCCTGGTGCACAACGTCGACATTGTCCTGGACTACGACCTGCGGCGGCTGGTCGAGCAGCACCTCTCCCGGCAGGCCCTGGCGACGGTGCTGCTGATCCCCGGGAAGGGCCCGCGCACGGTCGAGATCGAGCCCGGCGGCCGGGTCATGGAGTTCCGTCGCAGCTCGATGGGCGGGCGTTACACCTTTGCCGGGGTGCACATCTTCCGTCGCGAGGCCCTGGGCTGGTTGCCGGACGAGCCGGCGCCGTCGATCATCGCCGCCTACCAGAATGCGCTCCGTGATGGCCAGTTGGTCCAGGGCGTGCCGGTGGACGAGGGCGCCTACTGGGCGGACCTGGGCACGGCCCCGCAGTACATCCGTGCGCACGGCGAGATTGCCGACTGCGCCTTGCGCTACCACCCGCGCATGCAGCAGGCCCAGGCCGAGCAGGCGCGTCGCCGGTCCGAGCTGGAGGCGCGCGGGGTGCAGTGCACCGGGGCGCTGGGTCTGGGTGTCGGCCTGGGCGTGCCCGCCGGCAGCCAGTTGCACAACGTCGTCCTCTGGGACTACACCCGGCTGCCGCGGCCGCTGCTCTACGCCGATGCCATCTTCGTCGGCGACGACGTCCCGCCGGCGCGGCCGGTGGACGCCTCGCGGCAGCCCGACCCCCGCGTTTTTGTCTCGCTGGACATGGATCCGGCGGAGACGCGGGTGACGCCGTTGCAGAAGCAGGGCAGCGGCCGGCGCTACTGCCGTCTGAACGACGGCCATCAGTCGTGGATCTGGTGTGCCTACAACCCGGAGCGTCGTGAGAATGCCGGCTTCGCGGCGTGTGCCGACTTCCTGCGCCGGCTGAATGTGCACGTTCCGGCGGTCAACCTGCATCTGGGCGATGCCTGCGAGCTGGTCTCGCGTGACCTCGGGCCGGATGTCCTGGTGCAGGCGGAGGGCGCCCAGACAACGGCCGACTGCCTGCTCCAGGTCGTGCGGCAGGTCGCCCGGCTGCACGTCCTCGGCGACCAGGCCGCGCGGCTCGAGGAGCTGCCCCTGCAGCGTGGTTTCACGAAGGGCCTCTACGACTGGGAGCGCGACTACTTCCGCGAGCACATCCTTGGCGGCCTGCTGGGCCGCCCGGACCTCTGGGGGCTGGCCGCCGGCGACTACTGCGCCCTGCGCGACACGCTCCTGCGGCAGCCCCTGGTGCCGGTGCACCGCGATCTGCAGAGCGCCAACATCATGATCGTCGAGGGCGAGGCCTACCTCATCGACTTCCAGGGCATGCGCCTCGGCTGTGCCGCCTACGACCTTGGGTCGCTTCTCTACGACTCCTACCAGGAGAAGGTGATCACGCCTGAGCTGCGCCGGCAGGTCTGGCGGCAGTACTGCAGCGAGGTCCGCCGTCTCGGCGGCACGCCGCCACCCGACCGGCTGCTGCAGACGGCGGCGATACAGCGGCTGCTGCAGGCCCTCGGGGCTTACGGCAAGCTCTGGATCCGCGACGGCCTGGACTGGTACCGGCAGTTCATCCTGCCCGGCTTCCGGCTCATGCTGGCCGCCGCCGAGGAGGTCGATGCCTTCCCCGGCATCCAGAGCATGGCGCGTCAGGCGATGCGCCTGGCGGGCGAGAAGCTGGGGCGCTGTCCAGTCGAGCCGTGAGCGGCGGGGCGGGGTGGAGTGAGGCGCGGTGGCGCGGTCAGTCCTGGGGGAGGTCGCCGAGGGCGATACCGCGCCGTTCGAGGAGGGAGCTCTCGAGGCGGTAGAGTGTGGTCAGGGCGTGGAGGAGTTCGACGACGGCCTCGACCTCGACGATCTGGCTGGCGAGGAGGTCGCGCTGGGCCTGGGCCACGAGGAAGGACGTCGACTTGCCGACGCGGGATTTCTCGGTTTCAGCGCGCAGGGTCTCCTGGCGCAGCCGGCAGGTGGCGGCGCTGGCGGCGACCTGTTCGTGGGTGCTGGCGACCTTGACGTAGGCGGTGCGCACGTCCAGCTCGATGAGCTGAGCGAGGTTGGCGAGGGCGGCCTCGGCCTGCTCTCGTCCGAGCACGGCCCGGCGCTGGCTGGCGCGGGCTTCGCGGTTGCCGAGGGCGTACTCGTAGGTGAGCCCGGCGGTGACGGCGTAGGTATCGTGGGTGCCGAGGTTCCAGAGTGCCTGCGGGAAGGCGCGTGCGTAGCCGGTCTTGCCGAGGTTGATGAAGGCATCGAGGCGGGGCAGGAGGCCGTCGCGGGTGCGCACCAGTTCGACGT
>JAGVUW010000235.1 GCA_019136035.1 Verrucomicrobiota bacterium
GACGCGCGTGACCGCGCCGATCGGCGTCAGGAGCAGCGCCAGGCCGAGTCCCCCGGGGCTCATGGGGCGGTAAGGCCAGGTCATGCCCTTGAACACAAGGGGCGGCAGGTGGGGCGCCAGGAGGTGGCTGGCGAGACAGAGCAGGGCCAGGAGGGTCAGTACCGCCATGGCGAGGCCGGCCAGGCCGGCGAGGGTGGCGAGGAAGCGCTGGCGGCGGGAGAGGGGCAGGGGCACGGTGTAGCTCGCCGGCAGCACGGCGTGGAAGGTCGCCAGGCTGGCGGCGACATAGGCGATATTGGCTAGCGCGACTTTCCGGGTTATGAGGGACCATGTTGCGTCAGGCGCTCTGCACCAAAGAGTTGCGACTCTGCCGCGCTATGCCCTAAATAAACATGGGGATGTCGGCGCGGGATTGCGCCTTGAAAATCGCTGTAGTTGGCCTTGAAAGTAGCAAAGCTATGCCCTAATTTGTCCTCGGGTGGTCCACACCGGAGGATCAAGGCATGGAACGGCTGGAAGCGAAGAAGATCGGCGGCAAGACCTACTACTACTACTCTCGCTGGGGATGGGTCGACGGGAAGTGCAGGCGCTTGTGGCAGAAGTACCTGGGTAAGCTTGAGGACATTGCCAAAGCGGCCGCCGGCGGGCCGGCCCCGCACTATGCGGAAGTGTTCGAGTTCGGGCTGCCGACGGCCATGTGGACGGAGGCCAAACGGCAGGAAGTGGCACTGCACACCGACAGACTATGCCCGAAGCGGCGGCAGGGGTTGAGCGTCGGGGAGTACCTCGCGGTGGCCGCGGTGAACCGGGCCGTGGAGCCGGTCAGCAAGCGGGCCATGTGGGACTGGTTCTCGCAGACTACCCTGCGGCGTGCTCTGCCCGGGGCGGACCAGGCGGCCCTGGCCTCCCAGCGTTTCTGGGACCACATGGCGGCCATCCCCGAGCAGACCGTTTCGGAACTGTGGCAGGAGATCATCGAAGGCGTGCTTGGACGAGAACAGATCGACCTGTCGCGTCTCTGCTACGACGGCACGAACTTCTACAGCTTCATCAGCACGTTCAACGCGCACTGCGACATCGCCCGCCGCGGCAAGAACAAGCAAGGCAGGAGCAACCTGCGGCAGGTCAGCTACGCGCTGTTCTGTTCGCGCGACGGCCACGTGCCGGTCTACTACGACCTCTACGAGGGCAACACCAACGATGCGAAGCAGTTCCCGGTGATGATCGAGCGCTTCGGCCGGTTCCTGCGGCGGGTGTCGGGAGCGGCAGAACTGAGCGCCACCCCGGAGGTGACCGTCGTGTTCGACAAGGGCAACAACTCGGCGGCGAACATCGCGCGGCTCGACGCCCTGCCGCTGCACTTCGTCGGTTCGGTGAAGCTGGACGAACACAGCGATCTGGCGGCCCTCTCGAACCAGGACCCCCGCATGGCCGCCTGCCGCCGCCCCCGGCTGGATGGCTTCAAGGCGTTCTGCACCTCCAAGATTGTATACGGCAAGGAGCGCAAGGTGGTGGTCACCTTCAACCAGGAACTGTTCAACGCGCAGTTCAGGACCGTGCATGCCGACATCGACAAAGCCCTGGCGGGCCTGGCCGAGATCAGGCAGCGGCTCGACGACCGGGCCAATGGCCTGATCACCGGGGGGCGCGCTCCGACTCCGGAGTCGATCCGCAGGCAGTGCGACGGACTGCTCGGGCGCCCCTTCCTGGCCGAGCTGATCCCGGTGCGCATCGGGCCTGAGCCTAGTCTCGAGTACCAGGTGAACAGCAACCGCATTGAGGAACTGTCCGACACCGTCCTGGGCAAGACGATCATCATCTCCTCGCGCCTTGAGTGGGAGGCCGAAGAGATCATCGAGGCGTACCACAGTCAGTTCGTCATCGAGCACGTCTTCCGGGAAATGAAGGACCGCGCTACGGGCACGTGGTGGCCGCTGAACCACTGGACCGACCAGAAGATCCGCGTCCACGGTCTGTACTGCACCATCGCGGTACTGCTCAGGGCCCTCATCCAGAGGCGGGCGGCGCAGGCCGGAATGCCCATGCCGATGAACCGCCTGCTCGCCGAACTCGGTGGCATCCGGGAAGTCGTGAACGTCTACCGGCGGCGGCCGCGGGCAAGGGAAGCACGCCAGCAGACCGTCCTGACCAAGATGAACGAGGTCCAGGAGCGCCTCGTCAAACTGCTTGGATTGGATGCCGAGAGAGCTTGTTTAGGGTAAGGCCGCCTGACCTGCAAAGCATTCTTCGCAAGTAGGTTAGAAACAGCCTCTAACATAACTAGGAAAGTCGCGCTAGGCCTGATCCTAGTCCTCCGGCCTGGTGCAGCCGATCGACGAGGATAGCGACAAGGCTCACGACGACGATGCGCGGCCTCTCCCTCCGTTCCTAGTCTTGATCCTAGTCCTGATCCTTGTCCTCCGGTCCGGGGCAGCCGATCGACCAGGATAACGACAAGGATCACGACGACGACGGGCAGCCCCTTCCTCCGTTCCTAGTCCTGATCCTAGTCCTGACCTAGTCCTTCGGTCCGGGCTTGCGCTGGACAAGGATCACGACAAGGATAACGACGAAGACGGGTAGCCCTGCCTCCGTTCCTAGTCCTGATCCTAGCCTGGATAATTCACGCGCGTCGTGCTTGAAGCCGTTCCTTACTGCCAGAAAACCTTGCAAAGTAACGGCTTGTATATTGAAAAGGGACGTCTGAACGGTATGTTGGGTGTTAGCCGACAACCAAGCACACCGAACAGACGACCCGGAGCACGATATGCCCGAGAACCCCGCCGCGCAACCTCC
>JAGVUW010000453.1 GCA_019136035.1 Verrucomicrobiota bacterium
GGCACCGACCGCGCCTTCGTCTCCGACGAAACCCAGGCCGCCATCAAGAAGTTCCGCCAGAAGGAAGCCGAGACCAACCAGCAGCTCAAGATGGTCCGCAAGCAGCTCCGGCGTGATATCGACTTCCTCGAGAATGCGGTGACCTGGAGCAACATCCTGGTGATGCCGAGCATCGTCGCCCTCGGCGGCCTGCTCCTGGCGTGGGTGAAACGACAGAAGATGGTGCGCAAATGAACCGTAAACAGCTCCTCCTCATCTTCGCCGCGGCCCTGGTGCTGGTAGTCCTGGCGGTCGTGGCCGGAAGCCGCCGCAAGTCGTCCTGGCAGGGCCATGCCACCGGCAAAGCCCTCCTCCCGGACTTCCCCGTCAACGAGGTGACCGCAGTCGAAATGACCAGCCCCAAGGGCACCGTGACCCTGCGGCAGCGCGACGACGGCACCTGGCGCGTCGCCGAGCGCTTCGACTACCCGGTCGGCTACAGCACGCTTAAGGAATTCATGGTGGCGATCAGCGAGATGAAGGCCGCGCAGACCGTCAAGGTCGGCGAGAGCCAGTACGCCCGCCTCCAGCTCGTCGACCCCGAGAAGGGCGACGCCGACAACGCCGCCACGCGCGTCGTGTTCTACGGCAAGAACGGCAAGAAGATCAAGAGCCTCCTCTTCGGCAAGGAACACACGAAACAGGCCGACAACTCGCGCCCGAATCCCATGATGGGCATGATGGGCGGCGGCTCCTGGCCGGACGGGCGCTACCTCCTCCTCCCCGATGAGGGTCAGGTGGTCCTGGTCAGCGACAGCTTCAGCGCCGTCGACCCCGACCCCAGCCGCTGGCTCGAGAAGGAGTTCTTCAAGGTCACCGACATCCAGACCGCGAGCCTCAGCGAAGGCGGCCAGGAACTCTGGTCGGCCAGCCGTGACAGCAAGACCGCCGACCTCACCCTGGCCGGCGACCTGCCGGAGGGCAAGGAGGTCGACTCCAGCAAGCTCAGCACCCTCAAGACCGCCTTCAGTTGGGCCAGCTTCAACGACATCGCCGACCCCGCCGCCAAGCCCGAAGACACCGGCATGGACAAGCCGCGCGTCTTCACGGCCCGCGACTTCGATGGCTTTGTCACCACCGTCCGCATCGGCAAGGAGACCGCCGATGGCAAGGTCCACATCCAGGCCGAAGTCGCCTACGACGGCCCCAAGGAGCGCGCCGCCGAGGCCGACGAGAAGCCGGAGGACAAGACCCGGAAGGACGAGGAGTTCGCCAAGAAGCTGCAGGAGAACAAGGACAAGGCTGAGCAGGCCAGCCGCCGCCTCAAGGGCTGGACCTACGTGGTCAGCAAGTACACCGTCGACGGCGTCAACAAGACCCGCGACGAGCTCCTGAAGGACAAGCCGAAGCCCGCTGAGGCCGCCCCGGCCGCCGCCGCGCCGGCCGCCGCCCAGTCCGCCGACCCGAAGTGACCGGCGGCCCCGCCGCCTGACAGCGATTCCCGGAGCGCCCCGGTGCGGTCACCCAGACCGCCCGGGGGCGCCGTGGTTCCCGGGAGGGGATCAGTCAGACCTGTCAGACCTGTCAGACCTGTCAGACCTGTCAGACCTTGTCCACGCGCCGGGTCCCCGGCCGGCCACGTGCCGGCCGGGGGGCGCCGGTTGCATTCGGGCACCCCGCGGGCATATTGGCTTCCGTGGAGTCGCCCGTTTACGCAGGAGCACAGCCATGTTCGGCATTGGCGCACCGGAACTGATCCTGATCTTCCTGATCGTCCTCCTCGTCTTCGGCGCCAAGCGTCTGCCCGAGATCGCCCGTTCGCTCGGCAAGGCCACCCAGGAATTCCGCAAGGCCAAGAACGAGTTCTCGGCCATCGCCCACGAGTCGCCGAGCGCGGACGACGCCGCCCACACGCCGCCGAAGGCCCCGCCGCCCGGCGGCGGGTCTGGCGAGCCGCCGGCGAACGGGGCAGCGTGAACAGCCGACGCGGCCCCGTAAAGGCTCCTCCTGGCCATGGATGAGATGCGACTCTCCGTCCTCGACCACCTCGAGGAGATGCGCCTGCGCATCATCCGCAGCCTGGTCTGCGTGGCGGTGCTCTTCCCCCTCTGTTATCTGGGCTGCGACGACACCCTCACGTGGTTCCTGGCGACTTTCTGTCCGCAGCTCGAGGAGGTCCAGACGCTCCAGATCATGGAGCTGTTCTTCATGAAGATGAAGATCAGCGCCATCATGGCTCTCGTGGCGGCCTATCCGTATATCGCCTGGCAGATCTGGGGCTTCGTCGCACCGGGCCTGTACGAGCGTGAACGCCGCTACGCCAGCCGCGCCGTCCTGACGAGTACCCTGCTCTTCCTCGGCGGCGCCGCTCTGGCCCTCTTCATCGTCTTCCCGGCCGTCATGCGCTTCGCCCTGAGCCTGCAGACGCCCGAGATACGCCTCCGGCCGCAGCTCCGCAGTGTCATCAGCATGGCGACCGTGCTCATGCTTGGCTTCGGCGCCATGTTCCAGCTCCCGATTGTCGTCTACCTCCTGGCGGTGCTGGATGTGGTCTCGGTCGAGACCATGCGCCGAGCCCGCCCGGTGGCCGTGGTCGTCGTCTTCATCGTCGCCGCCATGGTGACCCCGGGCCCCGATATCATCAGCCAATGCGCCCTGGCGCTGCCCTCGCTCCTCCTCTTCGAGTTGAGCCTGATCGTCGCCGGCCGGGCGGTCCGTGCCCGCAACCGCGATGCCGACCCGGACGCGCGCCGCCCGCCGAAGCCGCCTCACGGCGGAGGCACGCCGCCGCCGCCCCCGGCGCCGCAGTCCTCG
>JAGVUW010000554.1 GCA_019136035.1 Verrucomicrobiota bacterium
GAGCTACGGCGGCTCGAGCATGCTCGGCTGTATGGTCTCGGTCGGCCTGCTCCTCAGCGTCAGCCGCATCAGCGAGCAGGAAGCCCTCGAGTCGCGCCTCCACGACGAGCGCGTCGCCCGCAGCCAGCCCCGCCCCGGCGGAGCCTGACGCCCCGCGGGGCTACCGGCACGAGGACGCGGGCGGCAGCCGGGGCCGCGCCGCGGTGCGGGGGAGGGCATTTGGGGATCAGACCGATCCGTCCGATCCGTCCGATCACCCGGCCCTCCGGGCTGCCTACGGCGCCACCGGCGTCACGGTGATGTCGTCGACCCGGAAGGTCGCCACCGTGCCGCGCTCGGCCCAGAGCATCACCCGGAAGCTCACGGCGCCCTCGGGGATCTGCACGCGGCCGGCCCACGGCGACCAGGCGCCGGGCACCGGCACCTGGCCCTTGACCGGCAGGGGCTCGATGTAACGGCCGTTGCCGTCGGGGGTGGCGTAGAGCATCACGTAGAGGCCGTAGGACCCCGCCGGCTGGCCTTCCGGGAACACCTTGGCGCTGATGTCATAGCGCTGGCCGGGGATGGCCGGCAGGGCCGGCGACAGCGCCCGGCGGTGGTCCTTGGCGGGCTCCTGCATGTGGAAGCGCAGGGCCTGCCGGCCGGAGGCGGCGCGGTCGGCGTCGAGGCTGATTTCGGGCGAGTCGAGGGTCCAGTCCTGCAGGCCGGCCTCGAAGTCCCAGGCGTGCGCCTCGCCGACCGGCACCTGCGGCGGCGGCGGGGGCACCGGCTTCGGGGTGTCGATGCCGGCGGTGGTCACGAGGAATTCGCAGAGGGCCTCGGCGATGACGCGGTGGCCGTCCTGGTTGGGGTGGGCCATGTCGCCGAAGAGCCCCGCCAGTTCCTCGCGGCCGACGGCCTTGAGGAGGGCGTGCATGTCGAACACCGTCAGGCCGCGTTCGCGGCCGATCTCGCGGATGGCCTCGGCGTAGTCGTCCATCATGGTGAAGCGCGGCCCGCAGCCCGGCCCGGTGGCGAGCAGCCGTGGGTCGCCCGGCAGACGCGGTCGATGTAGTCCAGGACGGAGCGCTTGAAGTAGTCGCGGGTGAAGGCGTTGCTCTTGTCGTTATAGCCGATCCACAGGGTCAGCAGATCGGGGGCCGTCCCGACGAAATCGCGCGGCACCCAGGCGCGGATGTCGGTCGACTTGGCGCCGCCCACGGCGCGGCTCTCGCAGGCGATCGCCTCGGTGCCCAGCCAGCGCCGGAGGAGGTCCTGCATCAGGACCGCATAACGCTGGCGGTCGCGCTGCGGCAGGCCGGTGCCGGCGGT
The DNA here is from genome assembly GCA_019136035.1 of Verrucomicrobiota bacterium. Lineage (GTDB taxonomy): Bacteria > Verrucomicrobiota > Lentisphaeria > Oligosphaerales > JAFGRS01 > JAGVUW01. The sequence continues at coordinate 1,312 of JAGVUW010000554.1, forward strand.
GATCGAGTCGCCCATGCACACGATCTGCAGCGGCTGCCGGTCGCGCAGGCGCGCGAGGACGTCGGCCATGGGCCGCGGCGCCGGCGCCGCGGCCGGGGCCGGGACCGTCTCCTCGAGCTGGATGCCGTCGACCCAGAAGGCGTGCGGCGGAATCGGCGTGTTGTTGTGGCCGATCGTCCAGCGGCTCCCGAAACGCAGGCTGCTGATGCCGCTCGGCGGCAGGCTCCCCGGCGACCCCAGGGGATCCACCTGACTCTCCGGCACCATCTCCGCCCAGGAGACGGTCACCCGGTGCCAGGTGGTGTCCTTGAGCGGGAAGTAGACCACAAACGGGTACGAGCCGGCGACGGCCAGGCAGCCGTACTGGTCCGAGCCGTCGCCCTTGACCATGAAGGACAGGCCCTCATAGCGGTCCCACCCGGTCGCGCCCGGGACGTAGCCCTGGGCCAGGACCCGTGTCACCTGGCCGGGCATGCTGATCTTCAGGCCGCGGCTGTCGGGGCTGGCGCCCTCGCTGCTCTCGACGGCCGCGGGTTGCTGAGTGGCCTTCCACAGCGTCGCGTCCTCGCCGTCGTCGAGGACGATCGGCGCCGCCCACAGGGCGCCCGAGGTCACAAGCAGTACCGCCAGCCGTCGCAGCATCGCCATCGTCGTCTCCTGTCTGCGAGGGCCGGCCGCGGTCACCGCCGCGGTCATCGGGTTGCAGAGTGCCCTCGACCATGTACACTGTAGCCCGGAAAGGCTGGTGAACCATGCTCGGCAAGACCTTTACTATCCTCGCTGCAAGCCTGGCCCTCGTCGTCGGCGGTGCCGCCCGGGGCCAGGGCACGACGGTCAAAGTCCTGGCCATCGGCAACAGCTTCTCGAACGACGCGCTGACCTACCTGGACAGCCTGGCCAAGGCCACCGGCAACACCCTGGTCCGCGGCCATGCCATGATCGGCGGCTGCGACTTCGAACGGCACATGCGTCATGCCGACGCCCATGAGAAGGACCCGGCCGACCCGGCCGGACGGCCCTACGCCGGCAAGAAGAGCCTTAAGGACCTGCTGACCCAGGAGGCCTGGGAGGTCGTGACCATCCAGCAGGCCAGCCCCAAGAGCTTCAAGCCCGAGACCTTCCACCCCCACGCCGACCGCCTCATCGAGACGGTGCGGCGCTACGCGCCACAGGCCGAGATCGTCATCCACCAGACCTGGGCGTACCGCGATGACCACGGCTTCTTCGGCCAGCCGGATCTCAACCCCGATAGCATGTACCGCGGCCTGCGCGCCGCCTATGACGGCCTCGCCCAGCAGTACGGCCTGCGCCAGATTCCGAGCGGCGATGCCATGGAGGCGGCCCGCCGTGACCCGGACTGGGGCCGCTTTGTCCCCGACCCCGATTTCGACCCCGCCAATGCCGTGCGCCCGGCGCTGCCGAAGGAACGGCGGTCGCTCCACGGCGGCTACGGCTGGCGACGCGACCGCCAGACCGGCGAGTACCGGCTGAGCAACGACGCCATCCACGCCAACCGCTACGGCGACTACCTGCTGGGCTGCGTCTGGTTCGAGTTCCTCTTCCGCCAGAGCGCCGTCGGCATCGGCTTCATACCCGAGGGCATCGACGCGGCAGACGCCGCCATCCTGCAGCGCATTGCCCACCGCGTCGTCAGCGAGAAGCAGCGCCCCGAGCTGGCGCCCTAAGCGGCGCCACGGCGGCCGCGATGGCGTGGTGGAAGAAGGGGGGCTGGCTGCCGTCGGCGTCGGCCTGGCGCGAGGGAGGGAACCCGCATGAGCGTCGCGGAGCTGGTGGTCCGCCTGCCGGACTGGGTCGGGGGCTTCCTCGAGGGCCTGCCGGAACGCCTGCCGCGCCAGGAGGACCGCCTCGGGGTGGCCCTGGAGTTGGCCCGTCAGAATGTCCGTCGCGGCAGCGGCGGCCCGTTCGGAGCGGCGGTCTTCGATGCCTCCGGCCGTCTGGTGTCGGCCGGCGTGAATCTGGTGCTCAGTGCCGGCAGCTCGATCCTGCACGCCGAGATGGTCGCCCTGGCCCTGGCGCAGCGCCGCCTGGGCTGCCACGACCTCAGCGCCGCCGCGGGTGCCCCCTACGAGATCTGCAGCAGCACCGAGCCCTGCGCCATGTGCTTCGGCGCCATACCCTGGTCAGGGGTGGCCCGCGTGGTCTGTGCCGCCCGTGACGAGGACGCCCGTGCCGTGGGCTTTGACGAGGGCGCCAAGGTGCCGGACTGGGTCGGGGCGCTGGCCGCCCGCGGCATCGCGGTGGTGCGCGACCTGCGCCGTGCGGAGGGCGCCGCCATCCTGCGCGAGTACGCCGCCGCCGGCGGCCCGATCTACAACCCCGGCGCCCGCCCGCGCCAGTGACTGCGCCCGC
>JAGVUW010000814.1 GCA_019136035.1 Verrucomicrobiota bacterium
CGACCGCACCGACGACATCCGCCTGCGCCGCGCCATCAGTTGGCGCTACCAGATGGAGATTGTGCGCGCCACCCCGAAGCCGCGGCACTGGCACAGCGTGCGTTTCGAGGACTTCATCCTCAAGCAGGATGAGACCCTCGCCGGGCTGAGCGGCTTCCTCGGCTTCCCGCTCGAGAAGATCCCGGTGCGCCCGGATGCCGTCGGGCGCTACCTGAAGGACCCCGGGCCACATACCTTCCCCTTCTTCGCCGACGACGAGTTCTACCGCATACCCATGGACAGCGCCGCGCTGGGCCAGCCGGCCTGAGCGTGACGCGGGCGCGTGTTTGAAGAACGAGTGACGATGCGGAGGGCACTGCGATGACGATTGCCGACTTGGCGGCCATACCCGGCCGGCGCTACCCGGCCCGGCGGCGCACCCAGAACCTGGTGGGCGGCGCCAGTCCGATCGCGACGCAGAGCTTCTGCATGGGCTACGTCACCCTCGATCCCGAGGGCGGCCAGGTGCCCTGGCACAACCAGGACTCCGAGGAGGTCTACTTCGTCATCGCCGGCAGCGGCGAGTTCTGCCTCGGGCAGGAGCGCCGCACCCTGACGGCCGGCCAGGCCGCCTACGTGCCGGTCGGCGAGTTCCACCAGTTGACCAACACCGGCAAGGAGCCGATGGTGATCATCTACGTCTACGGACCCGCGGGCGACGTCGCGCACTGGCGTCAGGAACTCGCCGGGACCCTGCCCCGCGCCGGCCACGAAGCGCCGCCGCTGCCGGCGGGCGCCTGGCCGCAGTGCACCGCGGCGCCAGACAAGTAGGTCCACAGCCCCGTCCGTGGACATCCCGGGCGCCACCGGTGCCCGGGAAACGACGGGCAGGGATCGCCGGATAGAACCAGGGCAAGACGTCGCTCGCGGCGTCTCACGGCGGGCGAGTGGACTCAGAGGCGAAGGCGTCCACGAGCCGCGCCGAAGCCGACGGACGGCGGCACACGGCCCGCCTCTCCAGAGGCGCGATAGTCGCTACGAGACCGATAAGGAGGACTGCGCCATGGGCGCCATGAAGACGATCCGCGTGGGCATTGTCATGAACGGCGTCACCGGGCGCATGGGGACCAACCAGCACCTGCTGCGCTCGATCGTGCCGATCATCCGACAGGGCGGCGTGCCCTGCGGCAACGACACCGTCATCCTCCCCGATCCCATCCTCGTCGGCCGCAGCGCCGCCAAACTCGAGGACCTCGCCCAGCGCGCCGGCCTGAGCCGCTGGAGCACCGACCTCGATACCGTCCTGAGCGATCCGGCCTATGAGGTCTTCTTCGATGCCCAGACCACCTCGATGCGGCCGGCGGCCGTCCGCGCCGCGGTGGCGGCAGGCAAGCACATCTACTGCGAGAAGCCGACGGCCCTGACCGTAGCCGAAGCCTACGAGCTCTACACCCTCGCCCGCGATGCCGGCGTCAAGCACGGCGCCGTCCAGGACAAACTCTGGCTGCCGGGCTTCCTGAAGTACCAGACCATCCGCGACCAGGGCTTCCTCGGACGCCTGCTCAGCGTCCGCGGCGAGTTCGGCTACTGGGTCTTCGAGGGCGATACGGTCACGCCGCAGCGGCCCTCGTGGAACTACCGCGCCGAAGACGGCGGCGGCATCATCACCGACATGTTCTGCCACTGGCGCTACGTCCTGGATAACCTCTTCGGACCGGTCCAGGCGGTGTTCTGCGAAGGCGCCACGCTCGTCCCCGAGCGCCGCGACGAGCAGGGCAAGCCCTACCCCTGCACGGCCGACGACACCGCCTACGCCCTCTTCCGCCTGCAGGGCGGCGTCATCGCGCAGTTCTGCTCGTCGTGGGCGGTGCGCGTGCATCGCCGCGACCTCCTGAGCATCCAGGCCGACGGCGTCGACGGCTCGGCGATGGTGACCCTGCGGGACTGCTGGGTACAGCCGCGCGCCACGACCCCCCGGGCCGTCTGGAACCCTGACGTCGCTGACCCGAATGACTACCTCGGCGGCTGGACGCCGGTGCCCGCCTACGCCCCGGCCGAGAATGCCTTCAAGGCGCAGTGGGAGCTCTTCCTGCGACATGTGGTGCTGGGGACGCCCTTCCGCTGGAGCCTGCTCGAGGCCGCCAAGGGCGTCCAGCTCGCCGAACTGGGCCAGCAGGCCTGGCGCCAGGGCCAGTGGGCCGAGGTCCCCGAACTGGCGCCGTGAGGCGCGACGCCCGGACGTGACGCCCGGGTCGCGGCACGGCTGACAGGCTATGGTGCCGGGGTCGTCAGCGCGGACACGCCACCGCTACGGCGCGGACACGGGCGCGTAGCGTGCTGCCGGGGACAGCACGAAAGGCCGCCCGCCACGCGTGCTGGAGCGCGAGTGTCCACAGACGCGGACGCGTCCACGAGCCGGGTAACGCCGACGCGGTCTTCAGGCGGCCCTGCTGGGGCCGTAGGCCGCCCGCCACGCGTGCTGGAGCGCGAGTGTCCACAGACGCGGACGCGTCCACGAGCCGGGTAACACCGACGCGGTCTTCAGGCAGCCCTGCCGGGGCCGTGGCCGGGCTATGCCGGTCGCGGGTGCCGGGGTATAGTGCGGGGTCGTCGTCGTTCCGGTGCCACCACACAGCCCGCGCCGGGCCTTCCCGGCGCCTTTCGAGGAGTGCCATCTCATGCAGGTCGTCTCACCCTCCATCGCCAGCCAGATGGCCGGCGGTTCCTGGATCCGTCGCATGTTCGAGGCCGGCATCGAATTGAAGCGCCAGCACGGCGCCGATAAGGTCTTCGACTTCAGCCTGGGCAACCCCGACCTGCCCCCGCCGGCAGCGGTGCAGGCGGCCCTCAGGGCCATCGCCGACGACCTCGACCGCCCGATGGCCCTCGGCTACATGCCCAACGCCGGCTACCCGGAGGTGCGCGCCCGCCTGGCGGCGCACCTCGCCGCGGAGCAGGCCTCGGCGGTCCGCGCCGAGCACGTCGTGCTGACCTGCGGCGCCGCCGGCGCCATCAACGCCTTCTTCCGCGCCGTCCTCTCGCCCGGCGACGAGGTGCTCTGCCCGGCGCCCTACTTCGTCGAGTACGGCGCCTACGCCGGCAACTTCGGCGGCGTGCTCAAGACCGTGCCATCGCGCCGGCTGACCTTCGAGCCCGACCTCGCCGGCCTGGCAGCCGCCCTGACGCCGCGCACGCGGGCGGTGATCGTGAATTCGCCGAACAACCCGACGGGGGTGGTCTACGGCGCCGAGGTCCTGCGCGAGATCGCGGCGCTCCTCGAGAAGCACACTGCCGCGGTGGGCCGGCCGGTGTACCTGATCTCGGACGAGCCCTACCGCTTCCTGACCTACGATGGCGTGACCGTACCGCCGATCCTGCCGCTGTATGCCTTCAGCGTCGTGGTCGGGTCGTTCTCGAAGAACCTCTCCCTGGCCGGCGAACGCGTCGGGTACTTCCTGGCCAACCCGGCCATGCCCGAGGTCGGCCAGCTCATGGCGGCCGTGACGATGACCAACCGCATGCTCGGCTTCGTCAACGCCCCGGCCCTCGGTCAGCGCCTCATGGCGGCGGCCCTCGAGAGCGGCGTCGACGTCGGCATCTACCGCCAGCGCCGTGATGCCATGGCCCGCGTCCTGGATGCGGCCGGGCTGCGCTACTGCCTGCCGCAGGGCGCCTTCTACATGTTCCCGGAAGCGCCCTACGGCCTCGACGATAAGGCCTTCGTCGACCTGCTCCTGGAGCAGCGCGTGCTGGCGGTCCCCGGCACCGGCTTCGGCTACCCGGGCTTCTTCCGCCTGGCCTTCTGCGTGGACCAGGCCATCATCGAGCGTTCCGCCGAGGGCTTCCGCGCCGCCTTGGCCGCGGCCAAGGCCCAGGCCGGCCGCTGAGGCCGCCCGCGCCCGGGCCAGTCGGCATACGCGGCCCCGCCGCCGAGAGCTGGCCATCGTTCGGCGATGCCTCCGTCGAATCGCCCCGCCGGCGCCTGGGCCGAAAGGCCGGGTGCAGCCCCGGCTAGCGCGCGTCGACCTCACGCCAGAAGTCGACCCAGGGCTTGCCGTTGATCGTCCGCAAATTGGGCAGACCCCGCAGTGGCTCCAGGCTGTCCGGCGGACTGGACGCGCTGAAGTGCAGGACCTCGAGGGTGCGGCAGTCGCGCAACGGCGAGAGGTCACGGACGTTGGGGGCGTTGGTGAGGTAGAGTTCCCGCAGGGGCATCCCGCGGACGAAGTCCAGGTGGGTCGCAAACGTGTTGTTGAGCGCAAGCGACTGCAGTGGCAACGTCCCCAAGACAGACAGATCAGGCGACATGCATCTGATGTCCAGCGTCTTCAGCGGCGCCCCCCGCAGCGGCTCCAGGTCGGAGACCTGCGCGGCGTTCAGGAACAGTTCGGCCAGGGGCATCCCCTGCAGTGGCGACAGATCCCGGATCGACAGGCTGTTGGCATTCAGGTAGCGCAACGGCATCCCCCGGAGCGGCGCCAGGTCGCTCACCCGGGTGCCATTGATCACCAGGTACTCCAGGGCCAGGCCCTGAAGCGACGCGAGGTCACGCACCGGGAGGCAGTCCAGCGTCAATTCGCGAAGAGGCATGCCCTTGAGGGGACTGAGGTCGGTTACCGCCGTACCCGCGAGGTCGAGAATGGCCAGGGGCGCATCGCGCAGGGGTGCGATCGTCTCGACCCCCTTGCATCCCCCCAGCCGCAGCTCGATCAGGGGCATGCCGGCGAGGGTCTCGAGATCACGGATCGGGGTCCCGGCGAGGTGCAGCCGTGACAGGGGCAGGCCCTGCAGGGCCGACAGGTCGCGGATCTGTCGGCCGTTCGCCACCAGACAGAGCAGCCCCTCGCCATCGACCAGGAAATGGGTTCCGAAGCCGGCCCGCTGAAGGAGTGGCCCGTAGGCCTCCAGGCAATGCCTCGCCCCGGCCTGGATACCCTCCAGCAGCAAGGCGGCGCCGGCGTGGTTGCCCACCTCGACCAACTCCTTGGCGGCATCCGCCAGGACCGCGGGCGGCAACCGCGGGTATCTGCGTTGCTGCTCGGCGAGGCCGCGGCACACGGCCAGCGCCTTGGCCGCACCCGGACAGGATGGATCCAGGCGCAACGCCGTGGAGTAGGCCGCGTCCGCCTCGTCCAGGCGAAGCTGAGGCAGGAGGATGTCCCCGCGGACCCTGTGGTGAACGGCCGTCTCGGGATTGAGCGCGATGGCGTGGTCGATGGTCTGCAGGGCTTTGGGGAAATCGCGCCGGTCCATGAGAAGCGCGGCCAGTTCCTCGCAGGTCGGCGCCATGCCGCGCAGGTCAGCCAGGGCCGCTTCGGCGCGCTGGGCGTGGGCCACGGCGACGCCCCTCTCGCGATTCAGACGCGCGATGAAGGCGACCGTGAGGGCCCCCAGCAGCAGCGCCACAGCCGCGGCGGCGGCCACCGCGGCGCGGTGGCGGGACGCGTAGCGCCGGAGGCGGTAAACGGTGGTCGGACGGCGCGCCGAAACCGGGTGGCCGCTGAGCACCGCACGCAGGTCCGTCGCCAGCGCCGCGGCGGACTGGTAGCGCCGGTCGGGCTCCTTCGCGAGCGCCTTCAGCAGCACCACCTCGAGGTCGGCCGGCATGCGCGCCAGGCGGCCCGGCGGCGACGGGTCCTGCGACCGGAGGCGCTCCAGCACCGTCGGCAGCGGCCCGGAGAGGTCCGTCGGCGGGCGGCCGGTGCACAGGCGGTACAGCATCACCCCCACCGCGTACAGGTCGGTGCGCACGTCGAGGAGATCTCGGTCGCCGAGGGTCTGCTCCGGCGCCATGAACGCCAGCGTCCCGCAGAGGCCTCCCGCGCCGCTGACCACGCTGAACTCCGCCGCCTCGGCGGTCAGCATTGTCGCCAGGCCGAAGTCGAGGATACGCGGCTGGCCGCGGCCGTCGACCAGGATATTCGCCGGCTTCAGATCGCGGTGCAGGATGCCGCGACGGTGTGCCGCCTCGATGCCGCCGCAGACCCGCGCCATGAGATCCACCACCGCGCGCATGCCCAGACGACGTTCGTGCACGTAGTCGTCCAGCGGCAGGCCGTCGACCAGCTCCATGGCGTAGTACAGGACCCCATCCTGCTCGCCGGCCTGGTACACGGGTACAATTGCCGGATGCGACAACTTCGCCACCAGCGCCGCCTCGCGCACGAAGCGCGAACGCGCCTCGCGGCTGGCCAGAGAGGACCCCGGCAGGACCTTTAGCGCCACCGCCCGGCGCAGGCTGAGCTGCTCGGCGCGGTAAACCTGGCCCATGCCACCCGAGCCCAGGAGGCCGCCCAGGCGGAAGTCGCCCAGCACCGCACCGGGAGGAACCGCCTCTGAGCTGTCGACCGTTCCCGGCATGACGGCTCCTTCGTCCTCACACTGCGGCCGTCCACCGCACCCCACGCACGGCCTGCGGTACTACTCTACCACACGCCGGCGCGCCGCGCCGGACCGCACCGGTCGGAACCGTAATGACTCAGTCGGGACGGGGCGGCTCGTGTGAACGATCGCGGGAGTGTCCTGTCGACGCCGTTGCGGCTCGTGGACGCGTTCGCGTCTGTGGACACTCGCGCTCCAGCCCACGTGGCGAGCGATCCTGACGTGGTGGCCTGACCGGCGCCCTGGGCGCCGGGACATGCGCAGGGATGCGCATGCCACCTCTCGACCCGGACGACCCGAGGCGCCGGGACATGCGCAGGGATGCGCATGCCACCTCTCGACCGGCGCCCACGGGCGCCGGGTGGCACGAGCTCCAGCGGCGCGAGTAACCAGGCGCGGCGCGCTGGCGGGGCCGCGAGGGGGCTGACGGGGCCGCGGGGTCGCGGCCCTTGCGCTCGGGACACGGACGGGCTTGGACGAGCACCGACGGACACGGACGGAATTGACGGGTGCGGAGTCCTGAGTCGAGAGGCCAGGAGGCCACGTTGCGAAGTCTGACTCCTCGCCCGTCGTCCCGCCGTCCCTCCGCCGTCGCGTGCTTCGCGGTCAACTCCTCCTTGGCCCGCGCCTCATCGCGTCACCGCCCCATCGCCTCATCGTTCTCCCTTCCCCATCCGCGTCCATCCGTGTCCATCCGTGGTTCTTCCCTTATGTCCCCATCGCCTCATCGCTCTCCCTTCCCCATCCGCGTCCATCCGTGTCCATCCGTGGTTCTCCCCTTCCGTGGTTCCCCCTTCTCCTTCCGTGCGGTCCGTGTGCTCCTTGCCGAGTCCACCTCAGAGACCGGCGGGCAGGCTGAGGGCATGCAGGATGCCGTCTAGAGTCACGGCCAGGACCTCGGGCCGGCCATCGCCATCGAGGTCACCGACGGCCAGTCGCGCGACCTGGCGGCCGAGGGCCAGGCTTGCCAGGCGCCGCCCGGCGGTATCCCAGGCCGTCACGGCGCCGTCGTCGCCGGCGCTGAGGAGCAGCGGCCGCGCTGTGCCGGGGAGCGTCAGCACGAGGAGTGCGTTGACCGAGTCGCCGGCATTGCGGCACCACACCTCCCGGCCGGCATCGCCGAGGGCCCAGAGGAAGCCATTCTTGCCGCCGCTGACGACCTCCTGGCGGCCATCGCCATCGAGGTCGACCTTGACGACGCAGGTCTGCGGGCTGCCGGTGTCGACGCGCCAGAGCACCGGCTCTTTCTGGTTTGATGCCGCCAGGCCCTGCTGGCCGACGCCGATCATCTCGCCGCGGCCATCGCCATCGAGGTCGGCGATCACCCCGGCGGCCGCCGGGCCGATGCCGTTCCAGACGAACGTCGACGTCTCCGCCTTGCTGTCGAACCAGTTCACATGCGCGAATGAGGTGCCCTGGAAGATCTCCATGGCGCCGTCGCCATCGAGATCGCCGACATCGAGGAAGGTCGACTCGTGCGAGTAGAAGTAGCAGCGCCGCAGCTCCTTGCCGTCGGTGCTGAAGAGCGACAGGTGCCAGTTATCGGCGCCGACGATGACGACCGGCTCGCTGCCGGGTGTGAGCGCGGCGACGGCAAGGCAGCGGATGCCGCCGGTCTCGTAGTCGCGCGGCGTGTAGTCGTAGGTGCGGGCGCGCCAGCGCTCCTGGCCCTTCGGGTCGAGGCGGTACAGGCGGGCGTCCTCCGAGCCGGCGAAGATCGCGGTCTCGCCCTGGATCTCGCCGGCCCAGACGTCCTGCATCAGGTCCTCGGCGGCGAAGGTCCAGAGCCGCCGGCCCTCGGCGTCGAGGCAGTGCAGGCGGTGGTCAGAGCCGGCCACGAGGACCTCGCCCCGGCCGTCGCCATCGAGGTCGTGGACGACGACGTCGTTGATGTCCGTCAGGACGCCTTCCGTATTCGGATCCGGCTGGAAGGTGACTTCGGAGAGGTAGACGCGGCCGTTCTCCTGCTGCGGGGTGAAGCGCATCCGCACGAAGCGTGCGCGTGGTGCCTGTGGCAGGCCGATCTGGCGGACGCGGGCGATATCGCGCTCGCCGGGGGTGGGCTCGCCGATGACGGCCTGGGCCGGCTGGAAGCCGTCCGGCGTGTCGGCCGTGCTCAGCTCTACGGCGATGGCGCCCAGGGCGCAGCCGTCGAGGCCATCCCAGGAGTGGACATCGATGCGGCTCAGGGCGATCGGCCGTCCCAGGTCGAAGGTCACTGTCGGCGTCTGGCCGTCGGGCCACATGGCCGACACCATCGAGGTGCGCGTGTTGCCGTCGATCAGCTTGTCGACCGGGCTGCTGCGACCGGGAACGCAGGCCAGGTCGCTGCGGATGGCGGCAACCGGCACCGGCACCGACACGCGCACGCCGTCGTAACGCCACCGCGCCGGCGCAGCCGCGTCGGCGCCGGTCCCACCGGCGCCGGCGCCCTGCCCGGCGGCTGCCGCGGCACCCTCGAGGGCCGCAGCGAAGGCCTCCCGAAGACCCGCCGGGGCGGTGCTGCGCAGGCGCGTCTGGCCGGCACCGAGGTCGAGCCGAAGGGCGCTCGCGGCCGCGCCGGCCATGAGCGTCAGTCCGCCCGCCGCCGGCGACGACACCCGGCAGTCTTCGCCGGCAATCACGACCACACGGCCGTCGGCGTTGAGTTCGACGTTGACCGCCTCATCGCTGCGCCAGACCTCGCGGCCCGCCACACGGCAGCGCCGTGCCCCGACCAGGGCCAGCGCCGCGCCGTCGAGGCGCAGCATCGCCGCGTCGGTCTCGATCAGGCCCTCGAACCCGCCGCCGGCCGCCACCAGCGCCGGGCCGCCCAGGCCCTGAACCAGCCAGGCCGTCTCGCCCAGGCGCTCCAACGACGGCGACGGCGACCCCGCCGCCGGCCAGCACAGCAGGTTGGCATAGGTGATCGTGTCATGGCGCTTCAGCGACCGCGATACCACCTGCCGCAACGCGAAGGCGCGCTGCCCGAGGGCGCGCTGGACGCCCTCCCAGGCCACCTTCGCACGGCCCTCGCCACCCGACGCCACCACAAAACGCTCACCGGCCTGCTGGGCCTCCAGACGGCGGCCCTCGAGACGGCCCTCGATCGGCAGCCGCCAGATGGCGTTGGCCTGGTAGTCGCCCGCCACACGGCAGGTCAGGCGGTCCACAACGACGACGAAGCCGGCCTTGTCCCAGAGGATGTGCCGCGCCCACGACAGGCCGTTCGCCGGCGACTCGGTGCGGGTGGCGCCGAAGCCCGGCAGGTCGGCGACGTCGGTGAGCCGCGCCAGGGCCGCCGGCTTGTCGGCACGGCCGTCGCGAGCCACGAAGATGCCATTGTGGTCGTACATCGTCTTCAGGTCGTAGGCGGCGTCCATCAGCCAGACCTGGCCGCGGGCGCTGACCCGTACGATGGCATTGCAGTCGTCCTGGCCATGCCCCATGCCGCCGAGGCCGTCGAGGAGCAGGTACGGGCTCTCCGGGCGGGCATCGGCGCGGAAGGCGATCTTGTCGAAGGCGCTGCTCCAGGGCACGTCCCGCCACTCGGGGAGGCGGTTCCGCTCAGCCTGATGGAGGTAGATGGCGCGGCTCAGGGGTACGCGCTGCACGCCATAGAGGTCCACCGGTTCCCGCGGCGGCTGGTCGAGGCGAAGATGCCCCGACCGGCGGTTGAGGAACTGGCTGATCCAGTGGTGCCGGCCGTCGCCGTAGACGCGCGTGCTGTACGTCATGAGGTAATGGGCATAGTTGCTGAAGCCGGTGAGGCCGCTGCCGGTGTCGCCGAACTTGGCGGCGTTGCCCATGTTGTCGGCGGTAGCGAAGAGGATATCGGCCAGGAGCCGCATGTTGCCATTCCAGAAGAGGTCGTAGTCCGGCCGCCAGAGGGCGTAGCGGAGCATGTGCTCATTGGTCCACCACTGGTAGCCATTGGCATCGCAGCCGGAACGGTAGGAGGCATCCTGGGCATTGAACAGCAGGTCGGCGTTGGCCACCCAGGTCGCGGCCCGCGCCGCATCCGCGGTGTCCATCCGGCAGCGCCGGCCGAGGTAAAGCCCGAGGCGGAGGTAGCCGAGGTTGCCGTTGCTGATGTGGTTCGTCGTCGCGCACAGGGTCTCGATCTGGGTCGGGGCGTTGTTGTTCCAGTACTTGCCCTCGAACAGGGCGCCGACGAAGAAGAGGAAGCGCGCCGTCGCCACGCGGTCTTCGGCACTCAGCCGCGGGTCGGCTTCCATGACCTCCCAGGCGTTCACCAGGTCCTTCAACTGGAACTCGAGATGGCGCATCGGCTCGATCGCATCGCCGAGGCGCCGGACCGCATCCACGGCGGCCAGGAACCGCGTGATCTCGTCGCCGTCGCCGCTCGCGAGGTACTCATTCCCGGCCCTGGTCGCCAGCGACAGGACCGTGCCCGGGAAGAACGCGATGGGCTGGTCGGTGTAGACCAGCGAGGCATGGAACTCGTCCCAGGCCGTCTTGCTGAAGGCCCGCGGGGCGTACAGCGGCGTGCCGTCGGCCTTGGCGCCGCTCTGGAAACGCCACCCCCACGGCAGCACCCGGCGGTCGTCCTGCACCGACACCGCCTGCGCGAACTGCCGCGACGCCTCCAGCGTCCCCGCGGCGTCGGAGCCGGCCACGATAACGACGTTGCAGCCGGTGCCCCAGGGATCGACCACGGTGCGCACGATCCAGCCGCCCGCACCCGGGTAGGCCATATCCTCCTTAGCCCAGCCGAGGGTGTAAAGGTACATCGTCACGGCGTTGTCCAAGGCGTTGCCGATGACCACCAGCGAACGCTGTTTGAGCTCGGAACGGATGTCCATGGCGAGATCGAGGGCCTGGCGATGGTCTACCATCGGGACCTCACCGCCGATGGCCTCGGCGACCCGCTGCGCCGCCGGAAGCAGCGCCGCGTCGTCGCGCGCCACGACCACTGTCGCGACCGCCACACCGCCGCGCTGGAGCGCCGTGTCGCGTTCAAAGGGCTTCATCTCCAGCGGCGCCGCCGCCACGGCAACGGCCGCCAGGAGGACCACGCCGGCCAGCGCCAGGCGGCCGCGCCCACCGCCGCACCGGGAAGCGCCGCGCCGCGGCGCGGACGTCGTCGGGATCGTCGCATCAGTCCGCATACCAGCCCTCCACCAGCGTCACTCGCTCGACCTCGAGGCGACTGCCGCCGTAGGCCTTCAGCAGGATCCGGGCCTGCGTCAGCTCGCGGTCGGCCAGGAAGGTGAAACTGCCCTCGCGCCAGTCGCTCGCGGCCGGCAGCGCCGTGCGCAGGTCGTCGACCTCGACCAGGCCCGCCGGACGCTTGCGGTCCTGCCACTGCACCCCGGCGCTGAGCATGCCGTCGCCCTGGCTGCGGTAACGCACGAGCAGGGTGTAGCGCGCGCCGGCCCTGAGCCGGATCGGCTCGCTGCGGCGACTGACGAACTCCGCCTTGCCCAGGCCGTTGCCGTCGAGCACGATCAGGCCAGGACCGAACGCCCCGCGCCCCAGGTCGGCCGCGGCGCCGAGCCGGCCGAGGTCGGCGAGAGTCCCATCGCGCGCCGGACGGACCGCCTCCGCGGCCCCGAGCAGGCTCCACCACAGCACCGCCGGCACGGCCAGCAGCCGCCAGACAGATCTCGTGTATCGCATCGCCGATCCCCTGTCAGGAACTCCACCGAGCAACAACGCGCCGCCACAGCCCGCGTCGCCTGAGCCGGAAACGTACCGCGCCGGTGCACCGGGAACAAACCATAGAGCGGAGCCGCATGCGTGATGCCGCGGCGCCGACCGTGGCCCCCAGGGTTCACCGACGGCGCGGTGAACCTACCCGGAGAGTAGGGCCGCGGCGCCGACCGTGGCCCCCAGGGTTCACCGGCGGCGCGGTGAACCTACCCGGAGAGTAGGGCCGCGGCGCCGACCGTGGCCCCCAGGGTTCACCGGCGGCGCGGTGAACCTACCCGAAGAGTAGGGCCGCGGCGCCGACCGTGGCCCCCAGGGTTCACCGGCGGCGCGGTGAACCTACCCGGAGAGTAGGGCCGCGGCGCCGACCGTGGCCCCCGGGGGTCACCGACGGCGCGGTGAACCTACCCGGAGAGTTGGGCCGCGGCGCCGACCGTGGCCCCCAGGGTTCACCGGCGGCGCGGTGAACCCGTCCTGCAGATAGATAGCGACGGGCTTGTGCGCCGCCAAGATCGTGCCGACTGAGGCAGAGGCCTGGAAATCGCTGCCTCGCACTCTACTTTCAGGTGGTTCCCGTTGTGTGAAAAGCGTGTTCTGGGGAGTCACGCGGCCTGCAACGATCGCGGGGCGTCGCCCGCCTGCCACGGTCCGGGAGGGTACCATGTCCGAACGGCGTGAGACTGTTCGGTTTCTTCGGCGCCGCCTGCCTCACTGGGAGGTCGCCGAGGGACGTTACTTCGTTACTATCCGGCTCAAGGGCGCGATTCCCGAAGCAGGCCGACAACGCCTACGCGACCTATACGCACAGTGCGACCAGGCAATTGCCAACGGTCAGAAAGGACTTGAGGAGCGCCGTGCTGTCTTCCGTGAGATGGAGCACTGGCTTGACCGCGCACCGGTGGTAAGCCATCTGGCACGGCCCGAGATCGCGTCTATGGTCGTCGACGCCATCGAGCATCGTGAGCGTCAGAGACTGTGGACCGTGTTCAGCTTCGTGATTATGCCAAGCCACATCCATCTGTTCTTCAGCCTGGGCAGCTCAATGGCAACGACCTTTGATCGGGCACGCGACCACCGCGAGGATCCCGCGGGCAGCGGCTATCCCTCATCGCCTGTGGCGCTCGGCTTGGACGATGTTCTGACTCCCTTCAAGCACTGGACCGCCCTGCAGGCAAGACGTGCCATGAAACTCACACAACGGCACTTCTGGCAACGCGAGTGGTTTGACCACTGGTCCAGGTCACCAGACGAGAGTGACAGCATCGTCGACTACATCCACGCCAATCCAGTCAGAGCGGGGCTAGTGCAGCCCATGGGGTCCTGGCCGTGGATGCGGTAAGGGCGGTAGCCCTCCACTCCCCCCAAGGCCACGTCCGCGGCGCCGACCGTGGCCCCCAGGGTTCACCGACGGCGCGGTGAACCTACCCGGAGAGAGTTCACCGGCGGCGCGGTGAACCTGCTCGGGTCATCCCCGGTCCCCTTGCGGCCGGGCCTGCATGGGGGTACTGTCTTCGGCGCCGGCGGTGACAGGCCGCCGGCATGGAGGACGCCATGCGCGCAGGATTCTACGCCGCGGACATCACGCCACCGATCGGAGCCATGCGGGCCGGGAGCTACAGCCCGATCTTCATCCAGGGCATCGCCGGACCGATGAAGATCCGCGCCGCGGTCCTGGAGTCGGACGACCACCGCGTGGCGGTGGCGGGCGTGGACTGCTGCCTGCTGCACCGCCATCTGGTCGAAGCGGCCCTGGCGCATCTGGAGAACAACGGCGGCCCGGCCCTGGATGACGTCATCATCTCGGCCTCGCACACCCACTCGGGCGCGGCGGTGTCGGGCTTCGCCGGGACCGAGGTCTTCACGCAGATGGCCCCGGAGGTGCGTGACCTCCTGAAGGACTCGGCGGTGCCGGATCCGTGGTACACCGACTGGGTGGCGCGGCAGTTGGCGACGGCCATCCTCATGGCCGCGAAGCGCCTCGAGCCGGCGCAGATCAACACCGGCGTCGGCAGCGAGAGCGGCATGGTCTTCCAGCGCCGCTTCATCTGCAAGGACGGCCGCGCCTACTCGCATCCGGGCAAGAT
>JAGVUW010000771.1 GCA_019136035.1 Verrucomicrobiota bacterium
TGGCTCAACGCGCCGGCCGCGCTGAACGACCGCCTCGTCGGCATCTTCTACGAGCGTCGCAAGGCCAAGGGCGTCACCATGGAGCAGGCGCGCGAGGCGGTCCGCAACCGCCTGAACTTCGGCAACCTGATGCTTAACGCGGGTCTGGTCGGCGGCCTGGTGGCCGGCTCCATCGCCTCGACGCCGGATATGCTCCGCGCCAGCTTCACCTGCCTCGGCACGGCTCCTGGCGTCAAGCTCGCCTCGGGGTGTTTCGTGATGGACCTCAAGACGCCCTCGCCGGCCGGCGACACCGTCCTGCTCTACGCCGACAGCGGCGTGAACATCAACCCGACCGCCGAGCAGCTCGTCGACATCGCCATGGCCTCGGCGCGGACGCGTCGGGCCCTGGTCGGCGGCACCCAGTACGTCGCCTTCCTGAGCTTCTCGACCAAGGGCAGCGCCAAGGACCCGCTCGTCGACAAGGTCGTCCAGGCCACCGAGCTGACGCGTCGGCGTGTCGCCGAGGTTGGCTGTGGCGACTGGATGAAGGTCGACGGCGAGCTGCAGGTCGACGCCGCCCTGGTGGCGAAGGTCGCGGCCAGCAAGGCCCCCGGCAGCGAGGTGGCGGGCAAGGCGAATGTCCTGATTTTCCCCGACCTCCAGGCCGGGAACATCTGCTACAAGATCACCGAGCGCCTGGCGGGTGCGACGGCCTACGGCCCGATCCTGCAGGGCACGGCCAAGCCGGTCAACGACCTGAGCCGCGGCTGCACGGCCGACGACATCGTCGGCGTGGCGGCGATCACGGTCTGCCAGGCCCTGGCGCAGTAATCGCGCGGCGTTTTCCGCGGGCGGCCGTGGCGGCGCCGTGTTGCCGGGGCCGCCGCGGCCGGCACCGGCGCCGCGCACAGCGGAGGACGATCCGGGCGTGAAGGCAACCCTGGCAGCGTGGGCCCGGCGCTGGCTGAGGCCGTCGGCCTTCAAGGTCGGCCTGGCGGTGACCCTCGTCGCCGGCGGCCTGTTGGGGGTCCGGGCGCCCTCGTGGCATCGCCTGCGCACCTCGCTGGACAGCCGCATCCACGACGTCATGTTCCACGCCCGCGGGCCGCGCCCCCCGACCGGCCGGGTCGTCGTCGTTGACATCGACGAGGACAGCCTGGCCGCCCTCGGGCAGTGGCCCTGGCCGCGCTCGGAGGTCGCGGCGCTGGTCGACCGCCTGGCGGCCGAGGGGCCGCGCGTCATCGGCTTCGACGTCGTCTTCGCCGAGCCGGACCGGACCTCGCTGGGCCTCGCCGCCCAGCGCCTCGAGGCGCTCACCGGGCAGCGCCTGGAGCTCCCCCCGGAGGGCCTCGACAACGACCGCGTCCTGGCCGACGCCATCGGCCGTGCTGACGTCGTCCTGGGCTACTTCCTCGAGCTCCTGCCCGACGCCGGCGCCGGCCAGGCGGCCGCGACGCCGCCGCCCCTGGCTGACGACCGCCTGCCCTGTCCCGAGCGCGACATCAAGGCGGCGCAGATCCGCGACCTCCTCCAGCGCAGCCGCATCCCGGTGGCCCGGCGGGCCACGCTCAACCTCGCCTGTCTCAACGACCAGGCCCTCAGCGAAGGCTTCTTCAACACCGTCCCGGATGGCGATGGCATGACCCGCCGCGGCAGCCTGTTCATACGCTACGGCGAGGTGCTCTACCCATCCCTTCCCCTGGAGATGGTCCGCGAGGGCCTGCAGGCCGATTTTGCCCTGGAGAGCCACACGCCGACCGTCGGGGTCACCACCCTCAGGCTCGGCGAGCGCCGGGTGCCGGTGACGCAGGCGGGTCAGCTCTGCCTGAACTTCCGCGGTCCGCCGCGGACGATACCCTACCTCTCGGCCGCGGCCGTCCGGCGCGGCGACATCCCGCCGGGGCTGCTCAAGGACGCCTACGTCCTCATCGGCACCTCGGCCATCGGGCTGCTGGACCTGCGCGCGACGCCCTTCCACGCGGCCTTCCCCGGCGTCGAGGTCAACGCCACCGTCATCGACAACCTCCTGGCCGGCGATGCCATGGTCTACGACATGGGCCTCGACCTCGGTCTCAACCTCGCTCTCGTGGTGCTGCTGGGGACGCTCCTGGCGGCGGGTCTGGCCTGGCTCGGCCCGCGCGCCGGGGCGCTCTGCGGCGGGCTCTTCCTCCTGGCGGTCGTCTATGGCAACTACCGCCTGCTCTTCCTGCAGGGCCGCCTGGTGGGTCTGACCTACGTGGTGGCGGCGCTCCTGGCCGTCTTCATCGCCGTCAGTGTCGCGAACTACTTCTTCGAGGGCCGCCGGAAGCGTTTCCTGCAGGGCGCCTTCAGCCGCTATGTCTCGGAGGATGTGGTGGCGGCGATCGTAGCGCACCCGGAGCGCCTCAGCCTCGAGGGCGAGGAGCGCGAGCTGACCATCCTGTTCAGCGACATCCGCGGCTTCACGGGGATCGCTGAGAAGCTCGGGGCCCGTCAGCTCAGCGCCTTCCTGAACGAGTACCTCTCGGCGATGACCGAGGTGATCATGGCGCGCGGCGGCACGGTCGACAAGTTCATCGGTGACGCGATCATGGCCTTCTGGGGGGCGCCCCTGGCCGACGCCGCGCACGCCCCGCACGCGGTGGCGGCGGCCCTGGCGATGCGCCGGCACCTCGCCGAGCTGCAGCCGCGCTGGGCCAGCCGCGGCCTGCCGCCGATCGACATCGGCATCGGCCTCAACAGCGGCGTGGTCAGCGTCGGGAATATGGGCAGCAGCACGCGCTTCAGCTACACGGTCATGGGCGACGCCGTCAACCTCGCC
>JAGVUW010000473.1 GCA_019136035.1 Verrucomicrobiota bacterium
AAGCTGCGCGCCGGCAAGCCGGCCTTCTCGACCAAGACCAACTTCGGCGATCCGCGCCTGGTCGAGCTCATCGGCATGGTCGGCTTCGACTGCGTCTGGCTGTGCATGGAGCACGTCCCCGCCGACTGGCTGACCATCGACAACCAGGTCCGCGCCGCCAGCCTGCACGACATGGACTCGCTGGTGCGTGTCGCCAGGGGCAGCTACTCGGACTACATCCGGCCCCTGGAAGCGAATGCCACGGGGATCATGGTTCCGCATCTGATGAGTGTGGAGGAGGCGCGTCAGGTCGTGCGCATGACGCGCTTCCACCCCATCGGCCGGCGCCCGGTCGACGGCGGCAACACCGACGGCTCGTTCTGCCTGGTGCCGCCGGCCGAGTACATGGCCGCGGCCAACCGCGAGCGCTTCGTGATCTGCCAGATCGAGGATCCGGAGCCCATGGAGCAGCTCGATGAGATCGCCGCGATCGACGGCATCGACATGCTCTTCTTCGGACCGGGCGACTTCAGCCACGGCCTCGGCATACCCGGCCAGTACGACCACCCCAAGGTCGTCAGCGCCCGCCGACGCCTGGCCGAGGCCTGCCGGAAACACGGACGCTTCGCCGGCACCGTCGCCTCACTCGCGACCGTCCCCGCACTCCTCGACGAGGGCTTCCACTTCCTTAATATAGGTAGCGACGTCGGCCTCCTCGGACAGGGCTTCCGGGCCATCCATGACGGCCTCAAGCCCTTCGGCATCGAGGCCGATGCCTGACGGGGAAGGTTGTCGCAGGAGGCCCGAACCGCCTGCGCGGCCACTCTACGGCGCGCGCCGACGCAGGATCGTCAGGCTCCCCGCTGCGACCACGACCAGCGCCGCCGCGGCCACCAGCAGGAGGCGCCGACGCAGCCCCCCCGATGCTCCGTCGAGGGCCAGGCGCGCGCGCCGATCGACCATCACCGGCGCCGACACCGGCGCAGCCTCGCCCGCCGGGCTCGACGCACCCGCGTCGGCCGCGCCTCCCGCGGACACCTCCGCCGCCGGCGGCGGCGGCGACGGGGCGGGGGCCTCCGGAAGACTCAGCGGCGGCAGCTCGGTGACCGCCCAGGCCGCCGGACCCCCAGACTGCTCCCAGCGCCCCCGCATCAGCAGGTCGACGCCCGGATTCTGGGCCTTGACCAGGCACGAACAGGCGCCGCTCAGGAAGACGCAGCTCTCGGTGAGGACCTCGCGGTTGATGCCCTGGCCGGCGATGGCGTAGAGCACCCGGCCGCGGCCGAAGACGGGGAAGGCCATGGGCTCCTTCAGATCGCGCAGGTCCGGCTCCGTGGCCCGGAGGAGCTGCCGCAGGAAGGCCTCCGCGGGATCCACCGCCGAGACCTCGATTACGCTGAAACGCACCCGTGGCGGCTCCGCCGGCGGCGCGGCCGCGTCGTTGTCGACGGCCGTGTCGGCGGCAACCGACGGCACCAGGGTCCGGGCCAGCTCGTCGAGGGCTTCCTGGAGGCGCGCCCGCGCCTGGGCGTCGGCCTCGGCCCGCCCCGAGGGCATGAAGAGGAAGGCGATCGTACCCGGCCGCAGCAGCGCCTCGGCCAGGCGCGCCCGCACCGGTGAATCGACGGCCTGCCGCAGGGCCTCCGGCGACCACGGCGCCGACCAGAAGGGCGCCGCCGGCGACGGGTGGTGCGGGAGACGGACCTCGAGACGCCCGCCGCCCGCCGGCAGCGTGGCGTCAGACCGCAGCCGCAGGCGGGCGTTGACCGTGCCGCCGCCGGCACCGCCCAGGACCGCCTCAGCCAAGGCCCGGACCTCGGCCTCGGCAAGGCCGTTGACCGCCACCACCAGCTCGTAGGAGTCCGCCGCCCAGTTCTCCAGGGCATACTGGAAGACGGGCGTCGAGCAGGCCAGGCACGTCAGAGCGCCGCCGAGGAAGCCAGCCAGGAAGGCCCGGCCGATCCGGGTTGCGGGACGCACGCGACCATGGGTACGCAGGGAATGCATAGTGCCACTATACCGCCGCGACAGCCACCCCGCCGATACACGCCGGGTGGCCCCGGGGCCGTTCGGAGGCCGCGCCAGCGCTCAACTGGCCACCCTGAAGGGGTGTCAGATCGTAGCCGGGGGTCGCGCGAGAGCACGACCCCCGGAAACGCGAATCCACAAACCACGCACCCTGAAGGGGTGCCAGAACCGGACTTTCCCAAACAGCCCTGGGGTGGCCCCGGGGCCGTTCGAAGATCGCGTCAGGGCGCCGACAGCGCCGTGGCAATATCCTGCGACAGCCGCAGCAGGGCCCGGCTCTGGGCCTCGGCCAGCGCGCCGAGGCCATCCGCGGCGGGCTCCCGGTACGCGGCGCCGGCGCTGTGCAGGAGGGCATCACGGTCGTCACGGAGTTCCCAGCGCGCCTCCAGAATGGCCTCGTGCGGGCCGCACAGCTCGAAGGCCGTGATCTCGACGACCAGGCGCCGCGGCGGCGCCGAGCCGGGCCGCCACGGGTGGCGCCACACCGCCCCGGCCGCGCCGAGGCGGACGAGGTTCTCGCGCAGGACCTCGGCGATCGCCTCCTCGGGGCTGTCGGCCCAGAGGTCGTTGTCGTGGTAGACCAGCCGATGGGCGTCCGCCCGCTGCACCATGGCAGTCTGGCGCAGGTACAGCGGCAGTCGCAGGGGCGCCAGCCCGAGCGCGGCGGCCGGCCGGGCGGTGTCGCTCGGGGCCGCCGCCGGCGCCGGCGACACCGGCGCCGCCATGGGCCGCAGGGCGTAGTGCCGCACCTCGACGCGGCGCAGGCATCC
>JAGVUW010000456.1 GCA_019136035.1 Verrucomicrobiota bacterium
GTGTCCCTGGTGTCCCTGGTGTCCCTGGTGTCCCTGGTGTCCCTGGTGTCCCTGGTGTCCCTGGTGTCCCTGGTGTCCCTGGTGTCCCTGGTGTCCCTGGCCCCTTGGGCCGCCGCGGGGGACAGGGCCGCGGCCAGGCGGTACATTACCCGCACGCAACAGCTCCACCCACGACTCCAGCATCGTGACGTCCCGCCCATGCCCATCATTGCAGCCCAGCAACTGACCAAGACCTACCAGGTCGCCGACAAGGCCCCGGGCTTCCTCGGCACCCTGCGGCACTTCGTGCAGCGGCGCTTCCGCACGGTGACGGCGGTGCGCGACCTGTCCTTCGCCATCGAGCCGGGGGAGGTGGTCGGCTTTCTCGGTCCGAACGGCGCCGGCAAGACCACGACCCTGAAGATGCTGACCGGCCTGATCTGCCCGAGTGCCGGGCAGGCCACCGTCGCCGGCCATCGGCCCTTCCGACGTGACGCCGCCTTCCTGCGGCGCATCACCATGGTCATGGGACAGAAACAGCAGCTCGTCTGGGACCTCCCCACCCTCGACTCGCTGCGCATCAACGGCGCCGTCTACGACATCCCCGCCGCCGAGTGCCGGCGCCGCATCGACGAACTCGCCGGCATGCTCGGCCTCGAGAGCCAGCTCAGCCAGCCGGTGCGCAAGCTCTCGCTCGGCGAACGCATGAAGGCCGAGCTCCTGGCCGCACTCCTGCACCGCCCGGATGTGCTCTTCCTCGACGAGCCCACCCTCGGCCTCGATGTCAACGCCCAGGCCTCGGTGCGCGAGTTCCTGCGCGAGTACAACCGCCGCCACCAGGCCACCATCCTCCTGACCAGCCACTACATGGCCGACATCACCGCCCTCTGCCGGCGGGTCGTCATCATCCACGCCGGGCAGCTCCTCTACGACGGCAGCCTCGACGGCATCGTGCGGCGCCTGGCGCCCTACCGCGAGGTCCGCCTCGACCTGGCCGCGCCGGTGCCCGCCGAGCGTCTCGCCGCCTATGGCGAGGTCGCCAGCGTCGAGGGCCACGCCGTCCGCCTCGCGGTCGAGCGCAGCCAGCTCACCGCGGTCATCGCCCGGCTGCTCGGCGAGCTCGAGGTCCGCGACCTGACCATCAACGACCCGCCCATCGAGGAGACCATCGGGCGCATCTTCCGGCAGCCGGGGGCGGCGCCATGAACGCCTTCCTGGGCAAGCTGCGGACCTACGTCGCGGTGAGCTACGCCGAGATGCTCGAGTACCGCGCCGAGGTCGTCCTCTGGGTGCTCTCGAGCATCATGCCCTTCCTCATGATGGGCGTCTGGATGCAGGCCAGCCAGGGCAGCCAGGCCGACCTCGGGCTGACGCCGACCGAGTTCGCGCGCTACTTCCTCTGCGTCTTCCTGATCCGGCAGGTCACCCTGGTGTGGGTGATCTACGAGGTCGAGCGCCATGTCGTCGAGGGCACCCTCTCGCCGCGGCTCCTGCAGCCCATCGACCCCTTCTGGCGCTTCTTCTGCGACCACCTCGGCGAGCGCCTGGCGCGGCTGCCCTTCCTCATCATCCTCACAGCGCTGTTCTTCGTGCTCTACCCGGCCGCGCTCTGGTGTCCGAGCCTGCGCTCCGGCCTGCTGGCGGCGCTGTGTCTGGCGGCGGCCTTCGTCCTGCGCTTCATCATGCAGTACGCCTTCGCCATGGTCGCCTTCTGGTCGGAGCGTGCCAGCGCCATCGAGGACTTCTGGTTCTTCATGTACCTCTTCCTCTCGGGCTACCTGGCGCCGCTGTCGCTATTCCCCGAGGGCGTGCGCCGTGTGGCCGAGTGGACGCCATTCCCCTACCTGATCTACATGCCGGCGCAGCTCCTCCTGGGCCGCCCGGTGGATCTCGGGCACGGCCTGGCGGTGATGGCCGTGTGGTCCCTGGTGTTCTTCGGCCTCTACCGGCTCCTCTGGCGCGCCGGGCTGAGGCGCTACTCGGGCATGGGGGCCTGACCGCAATGCTGCGTCGCTACCTGCGCACCCTCGGGCGGTTCTGGAGTGCGGCCGTCGCCGCCGAGATGGAGTACCGCCTCAACTTCGTCCTGGCCACCGTCAACAGCCTCGGCCAGCTCGTCGGCAGCCTCTTCGGGCTGTCGCTGTTCTACACGAATGGCGCCGACCTCGGCGGCTGGCGCTGGGAGGAGGCCATGATCGTGCTCGGCCTGGCGACCTTCCTGGAGGGGGTCAGCAGCACCTTCCTGCGACCGAATATCGGCCGCATCGTCGAGCATGTGCGCTCGGGCACCCTCGACTTCGTCCTGCTCAAGCCGATCGACACCCAGTTCTGGCTGTCAACCCGCAACCTGGCCATCTGGGGCGTCCCGGATATGGCCTACGGCCTGGCGGTGATCGCCTACGCCGGACACCGCCTCGGCCTGCCGCCGCGCCATGCCCTCGACGGGCTGCTGCCCCTGGCCCTGGCCCTGGCCGTCCTCTACAGCCTGTGGTTCATGCTCAGCACCACCAGCCTGTGGTTCGTCAAGATCCACAACGTCACCAGCCTCCTG
The DNA here is from genome assembly GCA_019136035.1 of Verrucomicrobiota bacterium. Lineage (GTDB taxonomy): Bacteria > Verrucomicrobiota > Lentisphaeria > Oligosphaerales > JAFGRS01 > JAGVUW01. The sequence continues at coordinate 2,531 of JAGVUW010000456.1, forward strand.
CGCGGCATCCTCGAGGCCGGGCGCTTCCCGGTGGCGGCCTACCCGGCGGTCTACCGCGTCGCCTTCACCTTCGTCCTGCCGGTGGCCTTCCTGACCACGGTGCCGGCCAGCGCCGTGCTGGGCCGGCCCTGGCCGGTGAGCACCCCCGCGGCCTGCCTCCTGGCCGGCGGCATGGTCATGGCCTCGCGACTCTTCTGGCGCTTCGGCCTGCGCAGCTACACCAGCGCCTCGAGCTGAAATGAAACCACGACGGCGCCGCGATGGGCAGGCCCCCACCGCGGCGCCGTCGCGAGCGCTCAGGCCATCCTCACGGATCGGCGGCCCAGAAGATGCGGCCGGCGGTGCTGATATCGCGCACCGTGTCCGTCCGCCGCCAGGCGGCGTGGCCATCGATGTAGCCGAACACCGAGCCGCCGTTGTGGGCGATCCCGACATGCCCGGTGTCGCCACCCGTCCAGTGCGTGGCGCTCCACTTGACGTAGGAGTACAGGAACCGGTAGCCGCCGGCGCCGTCCTCGCGGTTACACCCAAAGACCATCGCCTCACTCGGGTGCGCCCAGAAGCTCATCGCGGCCCGCGGCGACGGGTACTTCGTCCGGTACGGCATGCCGTCGTAGCTCCAGCCGTAGCTGAAGGGCAGATCGGGCTTGCTGGCACACAGAAAGACGGCCTCGCTGTTGCCGATGTAGCCGATGAGCTTGCGGTCCCAGCTCTTGGCGCCGCCGACGTCGTCGTGCGTGCCATAGGTCATCGTGCCGTCGTGGTCATCGGCATAGAGGATCATCGCCAGCATGATCTGCTTGACGTTGTTGGTGCAGGAGATGGCCCGGGCCTTCTCGCGCGCCTGCGACAGGGCCGGCAGGAGCATCGCCGCCAGGATGGCAATGATGGCGATGACCACCAGCAGCTCGATCAGCGTGAACGAACGACGACGGGCAGAACACCTCAACAGCATGCGAAACACTCCTTAAATCAGCCGCTCCCGCCGAACCAACCGGCGAAAAGCCCCTCAAGGTAGTGCCGTTCCCCTGCCGGACAAGCCGGAAAGCCATGGAATCCCGCGACCTGCCGGGGCGGAACCGCGCCGAGCCGACACCCGACGGGCGCACGGAGCCCATGCGCGGCGACGGCGGAGCCGCGTGGACCGGGCCGCGCAGGCGCGGCCTGCCGGCTCGGGACACGGACGGACAGGGACGGGCATGGACGGACACGGACGGGATTGTCGGGCACGAGGCGCGCGGATCCCGCCACCCCCGCCACCCCCGGCTGTCCCTGGGCCCGCTCCCCGCTCCCCGCTCCCGGGCTCCCATTTTCGCGCTTCGGCGCTATGGTAGCGGCCTGGGGGCGCGGGGGCGGCTGGTCAGGGCCTCGGCAGCCTGCTGTGTCCAGCTCGTCCCGACGGCGTCGTCCGCAAGCGAGAGTATCGTATGGCCGGCAAGTCTGACACCATGACCGAGTCTATTCCGCGCCGCCTGATCTGGGCGGCGGTCTTCGGGGTGCTGTCCTACGGCGTGCATCTCATTCAGGGCTTCGGGGTGCCCGACCTGCGCCTCAGCGCCTCGCACACGCTGCTGGACTTCGCCAGCCTGGCCCTGGCCATCCTGGCCGGCCAGCAGCTCGCCAGCGCCGTGACCATCGGCCTGGTGCGTCGCCGGCGCGGCCCCGAGGGCGAGATCGGCATGCTCACCGGCTTCCTGCAGATCCTCGCCATCCTGGCCGTCGTCGGCGGCCTGGTCTACTCCCTCGGCGTCCTCGGGCGCATCGGCGGCGTCGTGGCCGGCTTCGCGGGGATGCTCCTGGGCTGGTCGCTGCAGGCGCCGGTCAGCGGCGTCGCCGCCTGGATCCTGGTCACCCTCAAGAGGCCCTTCCGCGTCGGCGACCGCGTCTTCTTCTCGTCGCTCGGGCTGGTCGGCGACGTCAAGCACGTCGGCATGATGTACACGGTCATGGACCAGGTCGGCGGTTCGGTCGGCAGCGAGGAGGCCATCGGGCGTGACATCCTCATACCGAACGCCATGCTCTTCAACCAGGTGGCGATCAACTACACGCCGCGGGCGCAGGCCTCGTACATCCTCGACGAGGTGGTCATCCGCATCACCTTCGACTCCGACTGGGACGCCGCCGAGAAGATCCTCCTCGAGGCGGCGCGCACCGTCACCGCCCATATCATCAAGGAGACCGGCGAGCAGCCCTACATCCGCTCGGATATGTGGGAGTACGGCATCCTGATGCGCCTGCGCTACCTGACCATGGCCAAGGACCGCCCGCGCATCGTGCACGAGATCATCCGCCATGTCTTCAAGGCCGTCCAGCGCAACCCCAAGGTCGACATGGCCATCCCCTACGTCTATTCGTTCCGTAAGGGCAGCGACGGCGTCATGCGTGACCAGCTTCCCTCGCCCGACGGCCAGATGGTCGAGATACCGGTGGCGGCGGTGGACGAGGCGGGTCTGCAGTTCCTGCGCACGCCGGAGATCGAGGCCGAGGCCGACGTCCTGGCCAAGAGCATCCGCGAGCATGGCCTGCTGCAGCCGATCGTGGTGGCGCCCCTGGGCCAGGGGCGCTACCGTGTTATCGCCGGCCACAAGCGCTTCCTGGCCTGCCGCAAGCTGGGCTGGAAGACGGTGCCGGTGGTGGTGCAGTCGGCGGTGACGCCGGAGGCGCCCGCCGCCGACGCGGCCGCCGGCGACGC
>JAGVUW010000376.1 GCA_019136035.1 Verrucomicrobiota bacterium
GACCAGGTAGGTCTGGCGCAGGACCCAGTCGTTGAAGAAGCAGAAACCGCAGACCAGGGCGGCCCCGAGGAGGCCCAGAGTGACGCTGCGGATGGTCATGGTGGAATACCTCGTGCGAAACACCGCCTCGTTGTGCCGTCGATGCGGTTGCGGTTCGTGGACGCCTTCGCGTCTGCGGACACTCGCGCTTCAGCACCCATGGCGAGCGATGTTCCGCCTTGCCATATCCGGCGCCCGCGCGCCGGGGGCCTGGCCGGAGAGGGCGCGGCGTCGGCATCGCGGCAAATATAGCGCGGCCGCGCCGTCTCGCGGTGTGGCCGCGGCGCCGCGGTCGGCGTTGTCGGGGCAAAATCGGTCCGCCGGCGGCGGCGGCTCTTGACAAGTCCGGCCGCGGGTGATGTTATCTGAAGCCCAGGCCACGCAGCCCCGGGCTCCGGCCGTGCGGTCCGGAGAGCCTTCCCGGAGCCCTGGCGAGCGAAGCATGGAGGACGGGACATGGCGAAGAAGGTCAAGGTCGGTTTCGTTGGTTGCGGCGGCATCGCGAACTACCACTTCGGGCACTTCGAGAAGCTGACGGACCGGGCCCAGATCACGGCCGTCTGTGACCTCGTCGACGAGCGCGTCAAGAAGACCGCCGACCGCTTCAAGGCGACGCCGTACGCCGACTGGCGTGAGATGTTCGCCAAGGAGAAACTCGACGCGGTCTACGTCTGCGTCGAGCCCTGTGCGCACGAGAAGAAGGGCACCGGCGGCATGGAGCTGGCGGCCATTGAGAAGGGTTGCCACCTCTTCGTTGAGAAGCCCGTGGCGATGAGCATGGCGTACGCCAAGAAGGTCCAGGCAGGCCTGAAGAAGAACAAGCTGATCAACGCGGCCGGGTTCCAGGACCGCTACCAGGACATCGCCCCGCGCATGAAGGGCTGGCTGGCAACCAAGGACGTCGGTTTCTTCAACGGCTACTGGGTCGGCGGCATGCCGGGCGTGTGGTGGTGGCGCCGGCGTGACACCTCGGGCGGCCAGGCGGTCGAGCAGACGATCCACATCTTCGACATGGCGCGCTACCTCTTCGGCGAGGTCACCGCGGTGCAGGCCTTCGGCCGGCGCGGCGTCATCCGCGACGTCGAGAACTACGACACCGAAGACGCCTCGGCCGTGAACCTGCAGTTCGCCAGCGGCGTCATCGGGACCATCTACAGCGGCTGCTTCACCAAGTGCGGCGGCAAGTGCGGCATCGACATCTACTGCAAGGACGCGCGCCTGGACTACACCGAGCGCGTCGGCTTCAAGGCGATCGAGCCGAACCTGACCATCGAGATGAAGACCGGCAACGACTACGGCCAGGAAGAGGACGACACATTCATCGACGCCATCCTCGACGGCGACCAGAGCCTCGTGCTCTCGCCCTACAGCGAGGCGGTGCGCGATCTGCAGGTCGTCCTGGCTGCCAATGAGTCCATGGACAACGGCGGCAAGGTCGTCACCCTGAAGTGAGCCTCTCGACGCCCCGGCCCGCGGGCCGGGGCGTTGCCCCGCAAGCGGCCACAGACACCGACCGGATCTCGACGGCGCCCGCCGTCGAGATCCCGTCTGATGTGTCGTCGGTCACGGCCGAACCACCGGCGCGCGGGCGCCGGCCGGGAGGTGGCATGCGCATCCCTGCGCATGTCTCGGCGTGCCGGCGCCGGGTAGATCAGCGCGAACGCCCCCTCGCCACGTCTGCTGGAGCGCGAGTGTCCACAGACGCGAAGGCGTCCACGAGCCGTGTTGGGCGTCGGATTGCGAGTACGGCCCCAGAGGCCTGTCGCCCTCCACGGGCCCTTGGACCGGGCGCCACGTCTGGAGCGCGAGTGTCCACAGACGCGAAGGCGTCCACGAGCCGCACCCGCGTCGACTGCACTGTACTCCTATGTGTCAGGCGAGGCGGGAGGCGCCCGGTCACGGGCGGTCCCTTATCGTCGCCAGGAAGCGCCGCAGTTGCGGCGCCACCGCCTGGAACGACACCCTCTCGCGGGCCCGCGCCTGCGACTCCTCGACGCAGCGTCGGCGCCAGGCCTCATCGCGGCACAGCCGGGTGACCGCCTCGAGGCAGCGCGCCCCCTCGGCGGCGCCGGCGGCGAGTTCCGGGAAGGCAATCGACTCGATCTCGCCATTGCCGCCGACGCAGGGCAGCCGGCAGAGCAGGGCGTCCCCGGCGACCTGTCCAGGCACCGTGCTCTGGTCCATCTGGAAGACGGCCTTGTGGCCGGCCATCTCGCGCAGGTAGTCGGCGTAGGGCCGACGGCCGCGGAGGACCCGCAGGGCGCCGTCGGGGTAGCCCAGGGAGCGCAGGATCCAGTCGCCGCGGAAGCCGTCGGTGTTGATGACAGTCACCGGCTCGCCGGTGCTCGCCGCGACCTGCCGCAGGAGGACCAGGCTCAGGAGGTGGTTTCGGGTAGGGTTGAAGAACTCGCGGGTGCCGACGAAGATGCCGCGGTGGCTGCCCTCGGGCCGCGAGAAGTCCCAGCGCGGGTCGTCGACGGGGTAGGGGGTCGGGATGGCGGCGACCGGCGCGGCGGTGAGGGCCGCGTAGACCGGCGCCAGGGCCCGCGTCGGGCTCAGGCAGCCATCGGCGAGGGCGAGGACCTCGCGCATGGCACGGAGACGCCGCGGCGTGCCGATGCGTTCGAGGATCTGCTGAAAGCCGGTCTCCTTGAAGGCCACCAGGACCGTCCGGCCGGAGGCCTTCAGACGCCGCAGCAGCCGCAGGTTCAGACCGAGATGACGGCTCAGGAGGAGCAGGACGACGTCGTCATCAGGGCGGAGTGTGTCCAGGCCGCGGTGGAAGGACCCGCCGAGGCAGGCGGCGTAGGCGTGGTAGTTGACCGGCGGGTGCCCGCCGCGGCCCACCGCGCCGGCGCCGTCGTCAAAACGCTCGTGGCGGTCGCTGCCGGTGGCGCAGAGCACCGCCAGGCGGGGTTCTGATTCGAGGCGGTCATTCATCCGATCGGCGTCCTTAACCCAGGGCTCGCGGCAGTCCCCAGAACGCGGATCGTGCCGGGGGCGCCATGCCGTGCGTCGGGCGTGTCAGGCCCTCAACATAGCCCCAAGGCGCCCGGATGCCGCCCGCGCGGGCCGGGAGGCGCAGCGCCTCCGGGCCGAGCCTGGGCGGGGCGCTGCCGGGGGTGTTGCGAAGGTTGGCGGCGTGGGCTGCCCGGCGCTACGTTGAGGCGGCCGGTCGGTCGTTGTGACTGGCGGCCGCGGCGCGGTGGGCATGGAGGCGGTGTGATGGGCATGGGGTCTGGCGGCGTGCGTGCGGCATTTCGGGCGTCGTTGCAGCTCGGGGTACTCGCATTGTGGGCCGCGATGCCGGCCTTGGCGGCAGCGTCGGCCGTCGCGGCCGAGCCCTATTCCTTCGTGGTCTTTGGGGACAACCAGTTTGCCACGGCCAGTCCGACCTCGGGCGTGCCTGAGCGCATGGCCTTGCCGAAGGTCGTCCTGGCGCTTCAGCCGGCCTTCGTCCTGCACACCGGCGACCTCATGGACCACGGCTACGACGAGGGCGCCTACGACCGCTTCGCCGAGTACTACCAGGACATGCTCGCGGCGGTGCCGTTCTTCCCGACCATGGGCAACCACGACGCCGGCAAGGGCATTCACAACTACGCGGCCTTCCTGGAGAAGCAGCTCCGTGAGCGCAACCCGTCCGTCTGGGGCCCGACCTGGGACCGGGAGGTCGTCGTGCGCTTCCGTGACGACCCGACCGAGTACCCAACGAGTTTCCAGGATCCCGGGGTGGCGGCGGCACGGCGGCTGGTGCCGAGCGGGGTGTCGTTCAAGACCTACTACAGCGTGCGTATCAGGAACCTCTGCCTCATTTCGCTCGAGCAGGGCACGCGCTGGTGGGCCAACACCCCCCTGGGCTGGCTGGAGGAGACCCTGCGCCAGGCGCAGGCCGACCCGGCGGTCGAGCACATCGTGGTGATCATGCATCACCCGATGTACTCCAGCACCATGCGCGACGACCCGCCCGACCCCGCCAAGCCGGCCGGCGGCGAGTGCATCCGGCCGGTTCGGCGGCTCTACGAGGACCTCTTTCGGGCCCATGACGTCACCATGGTGTTCAGCGGCCATGCCCACCTGTATGACCGCTTCTACGTCCCGGATGACGACCGCCCGACCCGCGCCGAGACGCCGCCGGCGTCCTACCCCCACGACGGCCGCGGCATCCACTACGTCGTCACCGGCGGTGGCGGCGGCCCCCTGAACCGCGGCACCTGGCGGGAGGATTCGAGCTGGGCGTTCTCACAGCGCCGTCTCTGTGCCTACCACGTCACCGAGGTCCAGGTCGACGGCCGCGCCCTGCGGGTGCGCGTGCATCAGGTAGAGGGCAGCGCGGACGCGCCCCGGCATAGCCTGTTCGACGAGTTCACCATCGTGCCCTGAGGACTCGCTGGCCGGTCGCGTCTGACCGGCTCAACCTATGGGAAGGCCCAGCGCATGGATCTCCACGACCTGCCTCCACAGCCATCCGACTCGACGTGGCGTTTCATCGATGAACTCAAGGCGCCCCTGTGGCGCGACCACGGCTGGCGGCCGCGGTCACCGCGCGAGGGCGAGGCCGACCTGCGCGGCGGCTTCCGGGTCGAGGCGGGGCTGCCCGACCCCGAGGGCCTCCTGGAGACGGCCTATGCCGACCTGGCGGCCTTCGCGCGTGCCGGCGGCCTGCCGGCCGCGGGCGCCTTCCCGCTGCGGCTGTGTCAGGCGGGCCTCCCCGAGGAGGCCTTCCGCGTCACGGTGACGGCCTCCGGCGCGACGCTGGAGGCCGGCGACCCGGAGGGCGCCCGGCGGGCGCTGTTCTGGGTGGAGGACGCCATGCGTCGTGCCGGCGGGCCCTTCCTGCCGCTGGGCACCACGGAGCGGCGGCCCTTCGTGCGGCGGCGCATCTCGCGCTGCTTCTTCGGCCCGATCAAGCGGCCGCCGCGTCTGCGTGACGAGCTCATGGACGACCAGGACTACTACCCCGAGAACTACCTCAACCGGCTGGCCCACGAGGGCGTCAACGGGCTCTGGCTGACCGTCGAGTTCCGCGATCTCTGCCGCACCTCGCTCACGCCCGAGTACGGAGCCCAGGCCGAGCGGCGCCTGGCCAAGCTGCGGCGGACGGTCGACGTCTGCCGGCGCTACGGCATCCGCACCTACGTCTTCTGCATCGAGCCGCGCGCCTGGACGCAGGAGGACGCCGCCATCCTGGCGCGCCACCCCGAGCTGGGCCGCGGCGGCACGTCGTACGACAGCCGGAAGCTGTTCTGTCCCTTCTCGGAGGCGGCGCGGCAGTACCTCACCGAGGCGGTCGGGGGCCTCTTCCGGGCGGTGCCGCACCTCGGCGGCCTGATCAACATCTCGCATGGCGAGCGCGCGACGACCTGCCTGAGCAGCCTCTCGGCGATCGGTGACGGCCGCATGCAGTGCCCGGTCTGCTCTCAGAAGCAGCCATGGGAGGTCCTCCACGCCACCCTCGAGCCGATGGCCGAGGCCATGCACGCCGCGGCGCCGACCGCCGACCTGATCAGTTGGCTGTACATGCCGCAGCCGCAGGGGCCGGTCCGCTCGGCCCTGGCCGACTGGGTCTACGACATACCGGCGCACACCCCGCCCGGCGTCATTCTGCAGTTCAACTTCGAGTCGGGCGTGCGCCGCACCGTCTTCGGCCGCGAGCTGATCGGCGGCGACTACTGGCTCTCCAATCCAGGGCCGAGCGACCGCTTCGAGCGCATCGCCACGACCGCTCGCGAGCATGGCACGCCGGTCTCGGCCAAGATCCAGACAGGCTGCTCGCACGAGGTCGCCAGCATCCCCTTCGTGCCGATCCCCGGGATGATCCACCGCAAGTTTGCCGCCATGCGCCGCCTGGGCGTCTCGGCCAGCATGCTGTGCTGGTATTTCGGGAACTACCCGGGGGCGATGAACCGCGCCGCCGGCGAGCTGTCCTTCGAGCCCTTCCCGGAGTCGGAGGACGACTTCCTGCTCCATCTGGCGCGGCCGGACTGGGGCGCCGACGCCGAGGCGGTCGCGGCGGCCTGGAAGGAGCTCGCCGCGGGCTACGAGCACTACCCGCTGACGAACCTCTTCCAGTACTACGGCCCGGTGCACGACGGCCCGGTCTGGCCGCTGCACCTGCGCCCGCAGGACGCGCCCCTGTCGCCCTCGTGGCTCCTGGCCTCGACCCAGACACGGCTGCCCTGGCCGCCGAGCGGCGACCGCGTCGGCGAGGCCTTCGGCGAATGCCTGACCCTCCCCGAGGTGGTCGAGCTCTGCCGGCGCATCTCGACCGCATGGGACCGCGGCACCGCCATGCTCACGGCCCTGAAGCCGCACTGGCAGGGCAACCGCGACCGGCTCCTGGATATCGGCCTGACCGAGGCCCTGGCGATCCAGTTCCGCAGCGGCTACCACATCCTGCGCTTCTATGAGCTGCGCGAGCGGCTCTTCCGCCTCGACGACAGCCGCACCGGGGCGCCCCTGCTCGAGGAGATGGCCGACCTCCTGCGGCGCGAACTGGTCGGCGGCGAACGCCTGGTGGAGCTCTGCGCGGCCGACTCGCGCCTCGGCTTCCATAGCGAGGCGGAGGGCTATAAGTACTTCCCTGACAAGATCCGCTGGCGCCTCGGTCAGGTGCGCGGCGTGCTCGAGCGCGACGTCCCCGCGGTGGCGGCGACCCTGCGCCGCAACGAGCGTCTCTTCCCCGAATACACCGGGCGCGCCCCGGCGGGGGCGGTGGCGCCGACGCGGCCCTGGGCCGTGGTGGCGGGCCTCTGGGAGGACCCGGCGCGGCCGTGGCCGCAGGACGGCCCCCAGGCGGCCTGCCGCGAGGGCGCCGCGGACGCCGCGGCCTGGGCGACGGCGTGGTTCGCCTGCCTGCGCCCGGATGGCCTCTACGTCGCCTTCTCATGCCGCGAGGACGCGGCCGCGGCCACGTCGGCTGGCGCCGGTACGGCGGCCTTCTCGATCGACACCTGGCGGAGCCTGCCGGCGGTCGCGGTGCGCGTCGAACCGCGGCGGCTCTGGCCGAGCCTGTGGTTCGCCGCCGCAGCCGGCGGCGGGATCTCGCGCAGCATCTCCGGCAGCCCGGAGGCCCGTGTCGCCCGCCTTGAGCACGGCTGGCAGGGCGTCCTGCGCGTGCCCCGGGCCCTCCTCGGCGCGCGCTGGCGCGAGGACGACCCGCTGCGCCTCGACGTGCAGCGCAGCGTCCCCGGCGTCGGCGTGCTGACCTGGATGGCCCAGCACCCGCAGACGCCACGCCTCTGCCTCGGCTCGGAGAACCCCGCCGATCTGGGCTGGGTCCTGCCGTCGGAGTGACGACCTGGCGGCCGCGGTGGCGCTGAACCTGGCGATCCGGCGGTGCGGCCCGGGCCGCCGTCTGACGGTTTGGCGCTCCTCTGGGATAAGGCGAGGGAGATCATCCGGTGGCTCCCCTATCCCAACGGGATTGTGTCCTCCAGCCCAGGGTTGCGGCCATGCCGCTACCCTGGGTTCCGGCACCATCCCGCCCGTCCAACCCCAACGGGGTTGCGTCATGACGCCGGTGCGCCAGCTCCGGCGATCTGACCGACGCAACCCCCTTTGGGGTTGAGGACCATGGCCATGGGCATCCCAGGGTAGCGGAGGTACCGCAACCCTGGGCTGTGGTGACGTAGCCCCCTTGGGGCATTGGGAGCCAGTCCCATCCCGTGCTGGGAATTACGCACTTGCCAGACGATCCCGGGCGTTGATGCAGCTTTGCTGGCTGTTCGGCGGTGGCCGGCCAGTCTGCGACGCTGGCCGGTCGTCCGCGGCAGGCCTATATTCCACGGCTGTCCGCCCGGGCGGCCTGATGGGCTGCCCACGGCTCTTCAGGAAGGAAGTCCCCATGCAGTTCGCCTCTGAGATCGAGCATCGGCAGTGGCTTTCGACGCAGTCGGCCTTGCCGCGAGGGTTCCGTGTCGGTACGACGCGTCTGAACTTCACGCCGGTCGAGGTGGCGAAGCCGTCGGCGATGACGATGACGCTGATCGTCCCTGAGCGTCCCACGGCTGCATTTGCGGCCCTGTTCACGCGCAATGCCTTTCCCGGCGCTCCGGTGCTGATCGGCCGCCGTCGCCTATCCGAGCCCCGTCTCGGCGCGGTGGTGGTCAACAACAAGGTGAGCAATGTCTGCGCGCCCGGCGGCGTCGAGGCCAGCGAGGCGCTCTGTGCGGCGGTGGCGGCGCAGCTCGGCCTGAGCCCGAGTGAGGTCCTGCCCTCGTCGACGGGCGTCATCGGCTGGCGTCTGCCGGTCGAGGCCATGCTGGGTGCTCTCCCCGCTGCCGTCGGGAGCCTGCAGGGCCGCAGCATCCTGCCGGCGGCGACCGGCATCATGACCACCGATCTCTATCCGAAGATCCGCCGGGTCGACCTCGGCGGCGGCGCTGTCGTCGGCATCGCCAAGGGCGCCGGCATGATCGAGCCCAACCTGGCGACCATGCTCGTCTACATCCTCACCGACCTGACCATCGGCCGCGAGGCCCTGCGGCGGGTCCTGCCCATCGCCGTCGGCGATACCTTCAACGCCATCACCATCGACTCGGACCAGAGCACCTCCGACACCGTCGTGGCGCTGTCATCGGGGCAGGTCGACGGGGTGGCCGAGGACGCCATCGCCGAGGCCCTGCACCGGGTCTGCCGCGGGCTGGCCGAGGACGTCGTGCGCAATGGCGAGGGCGTGCACCACGTCATGAGGGTGGCCGTCACCGGGGCTCCCGACATGGCGGTGGCGCGTGGCGTCGGCAAGTCGGTGGCCAACTCGCCGCTGTTCCAGTGTGCCGTCTGTGGCAACGACCCGAATATCGGCCGGCTGGTCTGCGCCGTCGGCAAGTACCTCGGCAATGCCGGCCTGGGCCTGGACCTCGGCCGGTGCCGCATGAGCATCGGCGGCATGGTGGTCTTCGAGGGCGGGGCCTTCCGCATTGACAGCGCCATCGAGCGCCGACTGTCGGAGCACTTCCGCCAGGCCGAGCTCTATCAGAGCGCGGCACCGAATGAGCACGGCGTCTTCAAGCCCACCATCTCCTGGCCACCCCATGAGCGCGCCGTCGAGATCGCCATCGACCTCGGCGTCGGCGCCGCGGCGTTCACGGTCATCGGCGGCGATCGCTCCCACGAGTACATCAGCGAGAATGCCGACTACCGTAGCTGATGAGTCGCTGTCCGCCGGCGACGATTCGTTTGAGCGGTGCCATGGGCGTCACGGAGGATACAGGCTAGAGTATCCTTCGTGTTCCGTCATCACGGTCACCGGGCTCCCCAGGCACATGGGTGCGGCGGCATGCAGACAGCCATCTTCGGCGACATCCACGGCAACATCGAGGCCCTCACGGCAGTACTCCAGACGCTCGGGAACCTCGGCATCGAGCGCATGTTCTGTACCGGCGACATCGTCGGCTACGGGGCCTCGCCTCGCGAGTGCATCGAGAGGGTCCGCGAACTCGGCATACCGGCCGTGCGCGGCAACCACGACGACTACACCACCCACACCGACGGCCGCGAGTGGCGCGTCCGGCCCGAGGCGCGCGAGGTCATCCAGTGGAACCGCAGCCAGCTCGACGGCTCGCACCTCGCCTGGCTCCAAGGCCTGCCCTACGTGCATCGCGAGGCCGGCTTCAGCGTGGTCCACGCCTCGCACGTCTACATGCCGCCATGGCCGTACCTGCTCAATGAGCGGGCGACCATCCACCACTTCCTCTTCCAGCCCGACGACCTGTGCTTCTGCGGGCATTCCCACGTGCCCATGGTCGCGATGCACCGACCGGGTCAGCGCCCGCGCCTCGATCTGCTGCGCAACCTCCTGCTGCCGCGGCGGCAGGTGGTGACCATCGGCGTGGGCGCGGTCGGCCAGCCGCGCGACAACGACCCGCGCGCCTGCGTGGTGCTCTACGACCCGGAGGTGCGGTCGGTGCGGGTCATACGGGTCGCCTATGACGTGGCCGGCGCACAGCGGCGCATCCGCGAGGCGGGTCTTCCCGAGGATCTGGCCGAACGGCTGAGCCAGGGACACTAACCCATGGACAGCAGACTCTGCGCCGTCGCCAAGATTAACCTCTACCTCGACGTTCTGAGACGCCGTCCTGACGGCTACCACGACATTGCCACGGTCTTCCTGCCCCTGGAAGACCCTGCCGACGAGATCATCCTGAGCACGGCGGCGCCGGGCGTGCTGCGGGTGACCAGCGATCACGCCGGCGTGCCCGACGGCCCCGGAAACCTCTGTTGGCGTGCCGCCGAGGCCTTCGCCCGCGACACCGGCCTGGCACCATCCTGGGAGATCGCGATTCGCAAGCGCATCCCGGTGGCGGCCGGCCTCGGCGGGGGCAGCTCGGATGCCGCCGCCGTGCTCCTGGCGCTGAACCGCCGTCACGGCGAGCCGCTGAGCCTCGAGCGCCTGCGCCGTCTGGCCGTGGGCCTGGGTGCGGATGTGGCCTTCTTCCTCGCGCCGTCGCCGTCTCTGGGCGAGGGCCTCGGCGAGGTCCTGCGGGCGGTGCCGTGCCGGCGGCCTCTGGAGGTGGTTCTGGCCAACCCCGGCTTTCCGATCGCGGCGGCATGGGCCTACGCCAACCGCAGCCGCGTCGCGGTGCCCCCGGCGCCATCCCTGGAGGCCGTCCTGGCGGCGCTTGCCGACCCGGTCCCCGAGGCCCTCGCGCCGCTGACGTACAACGCCCTGGAGCCGGCCATTCTGGACAAGTTCCCCCTGGTCGCGATGCTCTGCCGGGGCCTGGTCGAGGCCGGCTGCCTGTGCGGCCATGTCTCCGGGAGCGGCCCGACCGTCTACGGGCTCTGCCCGGCCGGGCAGGGCGAGGCGATCCGCGGCCGGCTCCTGGAGCGCTTCGGCGACGACCTCTGGACCTGCGCCACGCACACCCTCGCAAGCCGCTCCGTGGATCTTCCTCCACTGGCCGTTACCTGCCAGTGACGGAAGCCTCGCTCTACTGGAGACTTATGGCTCCGCCGTTGCTCTCCCGTTGGTGTCACCAGGGGCCTTCCGCCAACGCACTGCATGGCAATCGACGCGAACGCGTCCACGAGCCGCACCCGCGCCGCCGGGACGCGGACGCCGGATCAGACACCACGATCGATCGCTCGCCACATCTGCTGGAGCGCGAGCGTCCACAGACGCGAACGCGTCCGCGAGCCGCAACGGCGCCGCCGGGACGCGGACGCCGGATCAGACACCACGATCGCTCGCTCGCCACATCTGCTGGAGCGCGAGCGTCCACAGACGCGAACGCGTCCGCGAGCCGCAACGGCGCCGACAGCACCGCAACCCGATCGTTCACACCAACCCGACTCTGTCGACAGGCCCGGCCGGCGTGCGGTCGGCGCGGGCCGGGCTCGCGTGAATTACCGCGTCAGCGCGGGAAAAACTGGTAATAGACCGGCTTGTCGCCGGTGATGACGAAGTAGATCGCGCCGGTGAGCATGAAGGTGATGGCGCCGGCGATTTCGGCCGCGATGACGCCGATCATCAGCGGCCGCAGCCGCCGCACCAGCCCGAAGCCGCCGTACTTGAGGGTCAGGTACTTGATCAGCCAGCCGAGGAGGAAGGAACTCCAGAGCAGGACCGTCGGCCAGGTGGCCCAGACGAGGAACAGCACCGGGTGCAGGGGCCACCATGGCACCCGCAGGCGCAGGACACTGAAGAGGATGACCATGCCGAAGCCCAGGCCGGCGGCCCAGACGAAGGTCGCGTCGGGCCGCAGCCCGCCGAGGCGCTGCGGCCAGGGCGTCTGGAGGACCTCCCCGAGCTGGCCGGTCGCCTGCAGCCGCAGCATCTCGGTGTCGGCCGCCTGGAAGGGCATCTTCGGCGTCTGCCAGTACGAGAAGCCGCACTCCACCGGGGTGCCGTCGGCGTAGGTTGCGCAGAGGGCGATCCCCAGCGCCAGGAGCGCTCCGACGACGTACATGCCGAGGGTCAGTCGACTCAGGCGCGCCGTGCTCAGGCCCAGGCGCTGGCCGATCTTCAGGCCGTTGCCGAGGTACGCCATGAGGAACTGGCTGTGGTCGAAGCTGAGCACCATGCAGGCCAGCGCCGCCACCACCAGCGAGGTCAGGCCCAGGCTGTACCCGCCGACCATCGCCAGGAGCGCCGCAAACGGCTGCCAGCGGGCGTGGATGAAGAACAGCCCGGTCTCGGCGCTGATGCGCGAGACCACCACGAACGAGAGAAGGATGAGGCCGACCGTGATCACCGCGTAGGGCCACTCCAGACCCAGCCGCGCCAGGAGCAGGACCATCGCCAGGGTCGAGAGCAGCGCCAGACGGCAGGCCCGCACGGCGCCGTCGTCCGGTTCGTGACGACGCCAGAAGCGCAGGGCCTTCGTCAGGACCTCGCCGTAGTACTGCCGGCCGGCGTAGAGGAGCATCAGGCTGAAGGCGAGGTAGCTGCCGACGCGCTGCCAGGCCGACCAGCCGCCCAGGCCGTAGTCGGTCGAGAGGTCGATGCCCGCCTTGACCATGGGCCATGCCGCCAGCGCCCATAGGATCTGCGTCAGGCCGAGCGTCAGCGAGATCTCCGAGCTGACCAGGAAGGCGAAGGCCATGGCCAGGGGGTAGAGGGTCACATTCAGGAGCGACCAGCCGGCCATCGGGATATCCATGACCCAGGGGAAGACCTTCGAGAAGGGCGAGAAGCTGAGGGTCATCTTGACCGGTATGAGGTAGTCGGGGAACCACATGCAGAGGCCGTTGTTGAGGCGCAGGAGGAAGATCGGCACGAAGCCGGCCCAGAAGATGCGGTTGTAGAAGACCGTCCCGAAAGGCCGGTCGTCGTGGCGCTCCAGGAGCGTCGCGGTGAACTCGGCGATGGGGTAGGCCAGATGCTCGTGGTCGGACCACTGGCGGTGCACGACCAGCGCCATGCAGACCGAGATCACCGCCGCCAGGAAGACCATCGGCATCCACACCATCAGGGGCCGCCACCAGGCACTCCATGGCACGTCATTCCAGAGCCGCCGCAACGCCTCGCTGAGGCTCTCGCGGCGGTCGCCGACGCGGTCGGCGCCGGTGACGAACTGGCTCACCGCGTCGACCTCGTCGCTGTTCTCGACGAGGGCCTCCGGCGGGGCGTAGGAGAGGAGCTGGCGTTCCTGCCAGCCGGGGGTGATACGGGCCCAGTGGTGCGGCAGGACCAGCGTCTGCAGGAAGTGGTCAACGAAGCCGCCGCCGCAAATGCTGCAGGCGGCCGTGGTCAGAATCACGATCAGGCCGATCTCGGCAGGACGCAGCGCCCAGGAACGGCGCAGGCGGTGCAGGAGCGGGTTGACCAGCAGAATCCCGATCAGGGTCAGGCCCAGGACCACCACCGGCAACAGCCGGCCGGCCGTGAAGCGCTCCAGGTCGAGTACCCAGTCGTTGACATATCCGAAGCCGGCAATGAACCAGGCCCCGACCAGGCCAATGATGACAGCACGCCAGGTCATGCGGTAATCTCCGGTCACAGGCGGCCGCGGTCAAGTCGCCCACGACAACGGGCAACGGGCCGCAGGGCTGATCGACGCTCGCGTCAGCAGTCACCTGGCCACCCTGGAGGGGTGGCCGATCGTGGCCGGGGGTCGCGCGAGAGCACGACCCCCGGAAACGCGGACCCACGAACCACGCACCCTCAAAGAGTGCCAGAACCGGGCTTTCAGGCAGCCCTGAACGCGCCGCGACGCGACTGGCGTGACGCACGACCGGGTGGTAAGCTGTGAGCCCGCGCGCCGGGCCGGCCGGCGGCAGGCGGTCGCGGTAGGCCCGCCGGGCTGCATCGCCCGAGCAGCCCGGCGGCATTCGGCAGGCGGTGCGGGCGAGCGTCCCACGGCGGGACCCAGGGAGGCAGAGTCATGAGAGGCAGGACGTGGGCCATGCTGGCCCTGACGCTGGTCGGCACCGCTCTCGCGGCCGGTGCCGCGGAACTCCGTCTCGGCAGCGCGCCGGCGTTGCCGGTGCCGAATCTCCTGGTCAACCCCGGGGTCGAGGAGGGCACCGACGGCCGGCCGCAGTCGTGGGCTTTCGGGACCGCCACCCCGGCGATCTTCGAGAGCGACTGGCGCGAGGGCGGCCGCAGCGGCCGCTGCCTGTGGCTCAAGGCCCGCACCGGCGAGATGTCGGGGTACTGGGCTCAGAGTGTGGCGGTGGTGCCGGGCACGCCCTACCTGGCCAAAGGCCACCTCCGCATCCTCAGCGGGAAGATCCTGTGTTATGTCCACGGCACCGCGGATGTGGGCGACGGCCGGAAGGTCAGCGTCGACGCCCGTCACTACCGCGGCACGATGCGCGGGCACTGGCTGACGCCGGTGTTCGTGCCGCTCGATGCCCTGAGCGGCCCTGACGCCGAGCGCTGGCATCCCTTCCGGATACCTTTCACGCCGACGGCGCCCGTGGATCGCGTTGCCTTCAGCCTCGGGCTGTACTTCGCGGCCGGCGAGGCGATGTTCGACGACCTCGAGGTCTGCCTGGCCGAGGTGGCGCTGCTGGTCCGCGTCGAACCCGCCGCCGGCGAGGTCCTGCGGCGGGTGGTCGTCAGAGCCGACGGCACCGCCAAGCCCATCTACGATTCCGGCGCCCTGCCGGAGGGCACCGGAGTCTTCACCCACGAGATCCCCGGCCAGCCCAGCGACGGGCAGTGGACCCTGACCGTGACCCTCGCTGATGGCCGGACCCTGTCGCAGCGCTACCCGAAGCATGAAGGGGAGGCACCCCGATGACGACGCGGACCCTGACTCGAGTGACGCTGCTGCTGACGTTCGCCGGCCTCTGGGCCTCGGCGGCCACCGCCTACCAGGCTGGCCGCCTCACCATCGAGCCGCGGCCCGGCGATGCCACCCTGGCGGCACGCACCGACCTCGCGCCAGGGCTGCTCCGCGGCGCCCGGCTGACCCTGTTCGACGGCCGCCGCCAGGCGGCGCTGCCCCTGGGGCCGGCCCGCCTGGGCGAGGGCCCCGCGGACGCCACCCTGGCGTGGACGCCCGAGCCCGGCCTCGAGGTCGATCTCCGCCTTCAGGCCGTCGGCTCGTGCCTCCTCTGGGAGGTACGCTGCCGCAACCGCGGCCAGGAATCCCGCTGGCTCGAGCTCGGGCCGGCCCTCGATCTGCAGCCGCCGGCCGGTCAGGCGCAGTGGTTCGACGGCTGGGATGACAAGGCGCTGACGGACGCCGACCAGTCCTCCGTGCGGATGGCGGGCAACATGCCCATGACGGCACTCTGGACCCCGGACGCCTGCCTGGCGGTCGGGCTGGAGCCCACCGAGCTGGTCTCGTGGTTTCGCCACTCGGTCGCGAGGGTCTCCGAGGACGCCCTGGCCCTGTCCTGCACGGCCCGTTGCGTGGTGGATCCGGGGGCCGAGGCAGCGGTTCGTTTTGTCACCTTGGCGACCCTCGGTGAGTGGGGGAGGTACGAGGCCTTCGACGCCTACTACGCGAGCTTCCCGGAGTGCTTCCGGGCGCATCCCGAGGTCGATCCGCGCGCCTCGCTCGGCAGCTCGCAGTACCGCGCCTGGCCGACGGGATCGTGGTCACCGGAGATCTGCCGGCGACTCTATGGCGGCTGGGAGTGGTGCTACGCGCCGTTCAAGCGCACCGGCGACATCGTCGGGCGCCCGGAACTCTGGGACTACACCCCGGTGCGGCCGTTCGGAACGCGGCCGGCCCTGCCGCGGGATGAGTACCTCGCCTGGCGCGAGAAGGCCTTCACCGACGGCGCCGAGCGCTGCGGCGTGGCGATGATGTTCTACATCCCGGCGCAGGTCTGGTGCGAGGAACAGCTCGCCCGCGAGCGCTATGCCGACGCCCTGGTCACCGACCCGCGCGCGAAGACCTACTTCAGCACCCCGTGGGTGACCGGCCACGACAACGAGCTGCTCGTTTTCCCGCACGCCACCTCCTTCGGCGACCAGACCCGCCGTGACCTCGCCGAGATTGCCGAGACGCTGCCCATCGCCGGTTTTGCCTTCGATACCGCCGGCGGCGTGGCGCGCTACACCGGCCCGGCCCTGCCGCGCCTGGAGGGCCGCGCCTGGGATGACGAGGTCGGCGTGTACTGCTCCGAGCTCGTCGCGATCGCCAAGGTGATGGACTACGTGCATACGCTGCGCCGTGACGGCCGGCGCCTGGCGGTGGTCTCCAACCCCATGGCGACCGGGTCGTACGCCTCCTGCGTGCGCAGCGACAGCGCCATGCTCGAGCGCAGCCCCTGGCAGCACAGCCGCACCGAATCCGACCGCCTGCGCTGGAAGCTCGGGCACAAGACCATGGTCTGGTGGGAGGGCTACGAGGCCGGCGATTTCGTCGACCTCGCGACCGTCAAGCCCGACGACCTGGCGGCGGTCTACGAGGGCCTCGCTGACTTCACGCTCCTGCAGAGCCTGCGCGTCGGGGCCATCCCGCCGACGAACTTCACCCAGGGCATCGCCCGCCTGGTGCGCTGGCTGCCGGCCATCGTCGACTGCGTCCAGACCGGCTGGGAGCCGGTGCCGGCGGTGCGCCTGCCGGCGCCCGCCTGGGCCAGCCGCTACGGCCGCGGCCTGGAGACGCGACTGGCCCTGGCGCAGGAGACCGGCGAGGACCTCAACCTCGAGGCCGAGGTCCTGAACCCGCGCCTCGGCACCGGCGCCATGCTCTTCGCCCATGCCGATGGGCGCCCCCAGGTCAACCGCGTCCGCGCCGGGAACACCCTCCTGCCGCTGCGTCTGGCGGTGCGCACGCCGGTCCTGCTGCGGGCCATGCTTGCGGTCGAGCCGTCCTCGGCGGTCAGCACCGCTGAGGTCGCGTTGCGTCAGGAGGCCACGCGGGCGGTCCTGCAGGCGACGGTGACCGGCGCCGGCACGGCCCGCCTGCGGCTTGCCACGCCCGCCGGCATGCGCCCGACCGTGGCGACGTGGGCCGGGCAGCCCCTGGCGTTGCGGGTTACGGCCGGCGCCGCCGAGGCCGAGGTTAACCTCGGCGAGGCCGGCCGGCTCGAGGTCGCCTTCACCTCGGACCTCTTCGCACTCTCGGACGAGGCCCTGCTCGGCTTCCCCTTCGTCAGCCCCGAGGGCGCGACCGCGACGCTGCTCGTGGCCGCCGACGCCCCCGTAGCCGTGACGCGCGCCGCAGCGCGGCTGCAGGAGTACTTCCGCTACTGGCATGGCCGCATCGAGAAGCCGGCGCGGGAGGTCCTCCTGCCGATCCGGCCTGAGGCCGCGGTCGGCCCGGCGGTGTCGATCGCCCTGGTGCCGGGGCGCCCCGCGACGGTTCGCCGTGAGGGTGACCGGCTCATCGTCGAAGCCGACAGCGCTGCCGCCCTCGAGGCCGCCGTGGACCGCCTCCTCCAGGCCCTCGACCGGCGCTGGTGGACCAGCGAGATCTTCGGCCAGACCGCCGTGCGGGACCGCCTCGCCGCCTTCAGCGGTCGTGAGTGACCTCGATCAGCTCGGCAGTCGGGAAGCCGAGCTCGGCGGCGCGCGCCACGAGCTGGTCGTAGACGGCGCGGTCGAGGCGCGTCTCGCGCGCCAGGATCCAGAGGTAGGACCGATTGGGTCCGCAGACCATGGCCCAGCGGTAGCCCTCCTCATCGAGAGCGATGACGTTGTAAGCGCCGTAGAACGGCCTGAAGAACGAGACCTTGAGACGTCCCACAGCCGGGGCCGGCAGGACCTTGGCGCGGCCCTTGATCTCCTGCCAGGCGCCCTTCGCCGGGCTGTAGCCGCGGTTCCAGACCTCGATCTCGCCGTCGGGCTGCGCCGTGTAGGTCGCCTTGACGTTGGTCAGGCCGCGCTCGAACGAGTGGTCCAGACGGGCAATCTCGTACCAGGTGCCCTGGTAGCGCTCGGGGTCGAAGGAGCCGACCGTGGTGATCCCGGAGGGCACGCGCACGCAGCCCGCCGCGGCGAGCAGAATCGGCAGGACCAGGATGCCCGTTCTCGACGCCGTCGTCATGGCTGTGACCTCCCGTGCCTCGTCCCGTGGCTGATCCGTTCACTCGACCGTACGCCAGCGCCGCGGGCGCGGTGCGGCGGTCGTCACCGCCGGGGGCCGTTCGACGAGCGCGTCAGCGCTCGCCTGGCCACCCTGAAGGGCTGCCAGATCGTAGCCGGGGGTCGCGCGAGAGCACGACCCCCGGAAACGCGAACCCACGAACCACGCACCCTGGAGGGGTGCCAGAACCGGACTTTCAGACAGCCCCCCGGCGCCGGTACGGTTTGAACCGGCGCCGGTCAGCGTCTCCATTATGGCGTGCCAAGACTGAAAGGCAAGACCGGGTGCGTGCCCGGATGGTCCGGTGCCCGCGAGATCAGGAGAGAGTGATGAAGCTGAGCGTCATGTTGTTCCCCTTCCACAAGCTCCTCAGCGATGGCGCCCTGGATCCGGCCGCCTTCGTGAAGACGCTGCAGGACGAAGGCGTCACCGCCATCGAGCCGATGACCAACTGGATTCGCAGCGACCCGCGCAACTGGGAGCGCTTCGATGCTGCGGTGCGCGCGGCCGGCATGAGCTACAGTTGCTATGACGTCGGCGTCAACTTCATCGGCGAGAAGCCGGCGGACCGCGAGGCGGCTCTGGAGCTCGTCGAACGCGAGATCGCCTTCTGCCACGACACCCTGCGCTGCCCCACGGCCCTCCTGCCGGGGACGCGCCCGGCTCCCGGCATGAGCGAGGAAGAGGGACGGAAGCTCTACGCTGAGGGCCTCGCCAAGGCCGCGGCCCGTACCGCCGGCTCGGGGGTGACCCTCACCATCGAGGACTTCGGCGTGTACCCGCGCTTCGCCTGCGCGGCGGCGCATTGCATGCAGGTACTGAACATGGCCGGCGAAGCGGTGAAGTTCACCTTTGACAACGGCAACTTCATGCTCGGCGGCGATCGGCCGCTGGATGCCTACCGCGTCACCCGCGAGCGCATCGCGCACGTCCACATCAAGGACTTCTGCCGGCGTGATCCCGACGGCAGCCCGTCGCTGACCAGCGTCGATGGCGTGCCGCTCAAGGGCTGCATGATCGGCGATGGCGAGGGACAGGTCCGCGAGTGCGTCCAGGCGGTCCGGCGCGACGGCTACACCGGCTGGGTCAGCATCGAGGTCGGCGGCGGCAACCCGGTCGAGCAGGCCGTCCATGGCGCCCGCGTTATCCGCGCCGCCTGGGGCAACTGAGCAGGCCCCGCGGCCCGCGCAGATCCAGAGCAGGCACCAGCAAGAGACCCACGGCCACGCCGTGGGTCTCTCGTTCAGCGGATCCTCCGGCCGTCGCCGGCGGCGTCCGGCGACGGCCCGTGACGGCAGGCCCGTCAGCGGAAGGTCCAGGTGCCGAAGAGCTCGTGCTCGAGGAAGCCCTCGGCCATCGGCGACCAGGCGCTGAGCTCGTGCGCGGCGCTGCGCTGACGGCAGAGGTTGACCCGGAGGGCCGTGCCGGGCCTCGGTGCGGCCATGCCCATGCTGCTCCACGGGATGGCCATCTCGACCGTCCAGGCCCCGTCGGTCGTACCGGCGGCGCGCTCCCACGGCGGGCTGAAGCTCAGGTCGGTCTCGGGGGTGTGGCGGGCATCCCAGGCGATGCCGGCCGGGTTGATCATGAAGTGCAGGAAGGGCAGTGTCCTGCCGTCGACGCCGACCATCAGTTCGAGGACATCGCCCTGCCAGATCCCGGGGTCGTCGTGGCGGGTGCCCTGCGACCGCACGGCGTCGGCCTTGGGCTCACCGCAGCGCACCGCGACATAGAGCGCCTTCTCGTCGTAGAGGACCTGGGCCCGCGTCTCGGCGCTGAGCTTATCCGGCCCCGAGGCCAGGGGCCCGAGGGGCTCCAGGGCGGCGGCCTTCGACCAGGCCGCGTCGTCGAGGCGGGCGTCGGCCGTCGGCGCGGCTACCTCCGCCGGGCGGCGCGGGATCTCGGCGCTGCGGCGTTTCAGCCGGCTGGCGACCTCGTCGCGCTGGCGCTGCTGCGCCCGCTCGACCGCCGGCGCCAGATCAAAGCCGAGGGGCTTGCCCGCGGCGAGCCTCTCGCGCGCCGCGCGAATCGCGTCGACGGCCCCCACCGGCACGTCCTTGCCCGTCCACCAGTTCATCCGTTCGCTGTAGCACCAGACGTAGCGGTCGGCCGTGTTCAGGGACCAGTAGACGTTGTGCGTGAACCAGCGCTGCTGGTCCTCCAGGGGCATGTAGTGACCCAGGACCTTCCGCGCGCGCAAGCCGAAGTACTGATCCACGTAGAGGGCCTGCCCGACCTGCACCTGGTTGTGGTAGCGGTCCCAGACCGCCGGGTCGATGAGGTACCGGGCCCGCTGCGTGACCTGGTGAACCATGCTGAGGTACGAACCGCTGTCGGTGTAGTAGTAGGCGCCCTCGTTGCCGTCGATCACGGTCACGCCCGGGCTGGCCGCATCGAGGATGCCATGCAGGAAGGCCGGCAGCAGGGCGTACGAGTGCGATGACAGGCCGGCGGCACGCTCGGCCGGGTCCATCGGTGCCATGAACGACGCGAAGTAGCTGAGCTGGAAGAAGGTCAGGATCGTCGCGCCGGGCATCTCCGCCTCGACCGCCCGGATGAACTGGGCGCCCCGCTGGCGGACCTTCGCCTCGTACTCGGCGAAGCTGCGCTCGTCGCGGTGCTGGGCGCGGTTGTAGGCCCACGGGTTGGTGCCGTAGGGCTCGTGGTCGAAGCAGATGCCGACGCAGCGCGCCAGGCGTGCCGCCCGCGTCATCAGCCGCGTGTTGGTCTCGATGGCCTGCCAGTGGCTGTCGTCGAACCAGTCCTGGTCGGAGGCGGCCCAGAAGATGACGAAGTTGTCGGTGAAGCGCTCCCACTGGATCTGCGGGCAGACGTCGAAGTCGGCGGCGTACTGCGCCTCAGTGAAGGCCTTCGGCGTCATGACGCGGCCGCCACCGCGGAGCTTGAAGACCAGGCCGTCGAAGGGGAGCTTCTCCATGTCGCGGATATGGTCGCGGACGTAGTCGGGGAAGGGGACATCCCAGCCGTACTCGATGAGCTTCTTGTCGACGCTCCGTGGGGTCAGGGTCGTCTGCGCCGACAGGGCCACAGCGGCGCAGCAGACCCACAGCAGGACACGGTGGCACGACATGGTTCCGTCCTCCTCGACGATGTCATTCCCGGC
>JAGVUW010000805.1 GCA_019136035.1 Verrucomicrobiota bacterium
GGCCCCGGTGGCCTGCCGGGCGGCCGCGGGCACGCCGCTGACATCAAGATGCAGCGTCGTGCCCTCGCAGCGGAGCTTCCCGCAGGTGCAGGTCCCCCACTGGGCGAAGGCCTCGCGGGCGTTGGCGGCGAGGTACTGCCCGGGGACGGCCTCGACGCGCCGGAGGTAGTCGACCCAGTGGCCGACGGCGCGGTCGTTGTCTGCCGGGTCTTCGGCCAGGAGGTTCGGCCAGTGTATGCCGCAGATCGAGCCGGCCGCAGCCGGCCCGGCGGCGGGGGTGCCGTGGACCTCGCCCGGGATGCGGTCGATCGCGTACCACGGCACGCCGCTGTTGCCGCGGTCGATGAGCAGGACGCCGTGATCGACGGCGCCGTCGGCGGCGAGGAGCGCCGAGCGCCGGTCGAGGCTTGAGAAGGGCGTCGAGCCGTAGCGCACGCCGGCGCCGGCCATGAGGGCGCCGGTGCTCTGCGGATCGGCGTCATCGAGGAGGCAGTGGAAGGCGCAGGGGACGAAATCGACCGGGAGGCGATGCCCCGCGGCGGGTCCGAGACCATGCTGGTCGAGGATCGCGCCGAAGACGCGCAGGTGCCCGAGGAGGTCCTCCCAGGGCCACTTCCCGGCGGTGAGGCTGTACCACTCGGCGCGGGTGGGGCGGCCGTCCTGCCAGTGTTCGTGGCCGACGCCGTGCATGGCCAGCTCGAGGTGGTCGGCGTGCTCGCGGAAGATCGCGGCGCTCGCCTCGAGCCAGGGCCCGAGGCGGTGGCGGTTGCTCCAGGCGGCACCGGCGGCCGTGCAGCTCGGCTGGCTGGCACAGACGTCGCCCGTGTCCCACTCGCAGAGGACCATCGCCGCGGTCGGGCGAATGCCGAGGCGCCGGCCGACCTCGGCAATGGCGCGGTAGTCGTCGGGGCCGAGCAGGCGGTCGATGCCGGCACGGTACGGCCCGCTCTCGGCGTCGGTACGCCAGCCCTCGCGCCAGCCGACGTCGTCGACTACCAGTTGGACGGCTCGCGGTAACACACACTCGATCACGACATCACGTCCTTAGACACGAACAGGATAGGATCGGGTCAGAGAGGCCCGACTCGCGCATGGCGACGGGCGCCAGCCGGACTGCCCTCGTGCTCTCACCGCTCCGATTGCCCCGTCATTCGTACTACTACCCTCCAGGAACGTGCTTTCCTGGCAAGTTCCCAGCTACAGACGCACAGACGCACGCTTCCCTGGGTTGCGGGCACAGCCCGCGCCGAGCGTTTCGTGCCTTTCGTGGTTCAACTCTCTCGTCCCGCAAAACGCGGTCGTCGATTAGCCTGACCTATTCACGTGCCGCCTGGCGGCGCTGCAGGGCCTCGTCGAGGGCCTTCTCAAAAGCCTCCGGGGTGTGCAGCGACGCCAGCGGCGCCGCCGTCGGGCTGACCCGGCCGGTGGCCAGGTCGACATCGACGGCGCCATACCGGCCGGGCTTGCCGGAGCCGGTGAGCATCTCGTCGTAGGCGTCGCCCTGGTTGTAGTGCCAGAACTCGTAGGGGTAGGGCAGAAACCCATGCTGGCCCATGGCCAGGGTGATCAGGCCGCGATGACGCGTGCCCTCGGCGGAGACGAAGGGCGAGCCCATCGGCGTCAGTTCCGACATCTCCAGATACGGCGCCCCGCGGTCGACCTCGCCACGGTCGTCGAGGCGCAGCACCGAGATGTCCATGGCGCTGGCGGACATGTGGGTGCCGGTCTTCGGCGTGGTCGCGGTCAGTGCCGACAGCCGCCGGAAGATGACCTCGGCGGCCGGCAGACGGCCATCGAACTCCCAGAGGACCTTCGCCAGGATGCGGTCGAGCACCGCCGGGGTCAGCGAGAGGTGGCGCTGCATCTCGGTGGTGCGGTAGCCATCCTCGACCTTGAGCAGCCAGCCGCGGCGGTTCAGATCGCGGGCGGCCTCGAGGAAGGCCGGTATGAGGCCCTCGCGCAGAAGGAACAGCCGCGGGAAGGCCCCCGCGATGAGGGTGTCGGAGAAGACTACCTCGACGTCGCTGCCGGCGACGGCCTCGCGCAGACTCGCCACCGGCTCGGCGCACTCGCACACCGGGTACTGGCCGATGCGCTGCATGAAGGCATACGCCTCGTCCATCTGCGCGGCCCAGTAGGACCGGCGCTGGCTGGCATCATCGGAAGTCATAGCGGCTCGAAGGCTCCTTGAACGCGGTCATTGCCGGCAATCGCTACACTATGCCGGCTCCCGCGGCCCCCTGCAAGGCACCGCGGCACCGCGCCACGCCGGCCGAGTCGGCGCCACCTGGTCACCCTGAAGGGGTGCCAGATCGTAGCCGGGGGTCGCGCGAGAGCACGACCCCCGGAACCGCGAATCCACGTATCACGCACCCTCGTATGAAACTTCGCGTCGTTGTGCTGTCGATGCCGCCCGGCTCGTGGACGCATCCGCGTCTGTGGACACTCGCGCTCCACACCGGTGGCAAGCGATGTTTCGCCTTGCCATGGCCGGCGCCCGTGCGCCGGGGACCCGGCTGAAGGGGTGCCAGAACCGGCCTCTCAAACAGCCCAGGCAGAGGGGGATTCTCTCTCGCCAAGCCGCCAAGATCGCCAAGAAGACGGAGGGGGAAGGGGAAGAGGGCGAGTACGCCCGTGCGTCTGTGCGTCAGTGGACGGTGCGTCGGTGGGAGGACAGCGGGGAGCGTGGAACTCGGAGCAGGGAGGCGAAGTCCGAACTCCGGACTCCGGACCAGCCTTTGGCTCTTCTCCCCCGGACTCCGGA
>JAGVUW010000739.1 GCA_019136035.1 Verrucomicrobiota bacterium
GACCAGGCCCCGCAGTTCCTCGGTGGCGGCGCTGGCGGCGCGCTCGGCGGCCTCGGTGTCGCCGCCGCAGCCCTCGCCGCGCGCCCAGGCCTCGCCCACCAGCACCCGGCGGTCCGCCGCAGCCGCCGCCAGGGTGGCGGCATCGCTGTCAGCCGCGACGACCGTGAGCTCGGGAAAGCCGCACGAGCGGCGGACGACGTCGGCGATGCGAATGCCGCCGCGGCCGATGCCGAGGAGCAGGACGGGCAGGTCGGGGGTCTGGGCTGTGGCGTCCACCATGGCGTCCCTGCACTTCAGAACTTAAAGGACTCGCGGACCATGCCGGCGAAGCGCCGGGCCTCGGCGAGGAACTGTCGCCGCAGGGTCGGAGCCTCGGCCTCGCCGTCGATCTCGAGCATGAGGCGCCCCCAGCGGATGAGGCCGACCGGTGTCATGTAGTTCGGCGCGTTCAGGATCTCCTGCTGGCCGCTGAGCAGGCGGGGCCGCACCACCTTCGCCGGCCTGTCGAGGACGCTGTAGGCGAGGTCGGCGATGCCTGGTATCATCGCGCCGCCGCCGCAGAGGCATACGTCGCTGATGCGATCGAGGGCCTCGTGGCGCTCGAGGTGCTCGCGGATGACCTCGAACAGCTCGCTGAGGCGGAGCCGGAGGATGGTCTCGATGCTGGCGCACGGCACGCGGCGGTCCTTGCCCGGGCCGCTGCGGATGTCGATGCTGCGTTCGTGGCCGTCGGGTGAGCCGACGGCCGTGCAGCCCAGCTCGGTCAGGTCACGCAGGAGTGCCTTGCAGCGCGGCTGCGGCAGGCGCAGGCCGATGGCAAGGTCGTTGGCGATGTGGTCGCAGCCGATGGTCACCTGACCGGCGTTGTAGCAGCCGTTGCCCCGGAAGACCACGAACTCGGTGACGCCGGCGCCGATGTCGATCAGCACATGGCCCTCCTGGGCGTCCTCGGCGCTGAAGGCCGCGAAGCAGTCGGCGACGCCGGAGAAGGCGACATCGCGGGCGCGGAAGCCCATCAGGTCGTTAATCATGGTGCAGGTGGTCTCGAGCGGGCCATGCTGGCCGACGATCAGGAGCACCTCGCTGGAGAGCCAGTCGCCGACACGCCCGATGGCGTTGGGCACCCGGGCGCCGTCGTCGACCTGGAAACTGCGCTCCCAGGTGTGCAGGCTCTTCTGATCCGGCGGCAGGCCGTAGCTGCGCGCGCCCTGCACCGCCGTGACCACGTCCTCCTCGGTGACGGTGTGACCCGGCCCCTGGATCATGGTGCGGCCCACCGCCACCACCGGCCGGATGTGGGCGCCGGTGACGGCCACGAAGATCGGGTCGCGAATGGTCAGCCCGGAGGCATTCTCGGCGGCGGTGACGGCCCGGGCGAGCTGGTTCAGCACCACCTCGACGTCGAGGATATCGCCCTTCTGCACCTGCAGCGAGGGCGCCTGACCGGCGCCGACGATGGCCAGCACGTCATCGGGCAGGAACTCGCCCATGACGACCTTGATGGTGCTGGTGCCGATCTCGATGCCGGTGATGATGCGGCGTTTGGGCTTTCTGGGCATGGTCTCGGGGTGGCCGGTCGCGGCCGTCTGCTCGGGATCGGGGGTGCCGGTTGCCGGGCGCTGCCAGCGTCGCCCCCTGCAACGCTCTGGAACTTAATGAGTCGCCGGGGTCGCGTCAAGGGCCGGGCGCGGGAAGAGCGCGAGGGCCGCGGGGACGCGGCCCCTGGGCTCGGGACACGGACGGACCTGGCGCGGGCTCTGCCCGCAACCCAAAGGGTCGAGGGTCGGGTGTCGAGGGGAAGGGGCCGCGGGGACGCGCGGCCCTTGGGCTCGGGACACGGACGGACACAGACCCACACGGACGGACACGGACGAGGCCTTGCCGGCTCCCGCGTCGGGCCTCGGGCGTTCGGCGTTCAGCGTTGGGAGGTCGGCGTCGGGCTTCGGGAGCCGGGAGCCGGGCTGCGCCCGGCCGCGTCCGTCGCGCCAGCCGGACGCAACTGCGGGCGCCGCCCACGGCGACCGCCAGAGCGGCTGGTGACGGCCGCCCTGCGGTCTACGGCTCGGGCACAGCGATGCCGGCCGCGGCGGCCAGCTCGCGCAGGCGCGCCTGAAGCCGCCGGGCGTTCGCCGGACCCAGGCGCAGGAGGTGCTTTCCGGCCTCACTCTGGCCTTCCAGCACCGGATCGGCATAGACATAGCCCCGGCCAACCGGGACGACCTGGATGGCCTCCGCGGGCACCGGCACCCGCAGGAGCTCGCCCGCCGCGCGGCCCAGGACCTCGCGGCAGGAGCCCCCGCCATAGCCGAGGCCGCGGTAGGCCAGATCGAGCGCTGGCTCAAGTTGCCGGAAAGCGCCGGCCAGGGCCTCCGCCGAACCGCTGCAGGCGATCTCGACGGCGCGGTCGTAACGGCTGCAGGACTCCGGCGCCATGACCCACCCGGCCGCGGTCTGGGTCGCCGAGAAGGGCTGCGATGGCGCCAGGAAAGACAGATGCCAGCGCGGGCTCTGGCCCTGGGCGACGTTGTCGGCGGCGGCGACCAGGCGGGTCAGGATTTTCGGGTCGGCGGCCCACGCCGCGACTTCCGGGAAGGCGCCGTAGAGGCTCCCGGCCAGGTCGCGGAGGCGGCGTGCCGCCTGGGCCAGGTCCTGGATCGGTCCCTCCGGCGTCTCGGCGGGGGTCGCGGTCCGGTCGGGCGCCGCCGCGAGGCCGTCGGCCGCGGCCGGCGGCCGCGCGGTCGACGGCGTCGTTGCCGGCGTCGT
>JAGVUW010000482.1 GCA_019136035.1 Verrucomicrobiota bacterium
GCCCATGGCCTGCTCGGGACTCATGTACTGCGGCGTGCCCAGGATCGTCCCCGAGAGGGTCATGCAGGTCTCCTCGCCCAGGGTCTTGGCCAGGCCGAGGTCCATGAGGAAGACTCGCCCGCGGCGGTCGAGCATGATATTGGCCGGCTTGAGGTCGCGATGCAGGAGGCGGACCTCGTCCCAGGCGTAGCCCAGGGCCTCGGCGATGGTCCGGATGATGGCGAGGGCCTCGCGCTCAGGGAGGGCCCCGTCGCGTTTCAGGCGCTGGTCAAGCGACTCGCCCTCGACATAGGCCATGGCCAGGTAGTAGTGCCCGCTGTCCTCGCCGGCCTCGTGCACGGTGACGATGGTGGCGTGGTCCAGACGGGCCGCCAGGCGGCCCTCGTGCAGGAAACGCTCGACCGCGTCACGGTTGGCGGCGAAGTCCGTCGGCAGGACCTTCACCGCGACCTGGCGGTCTACCGAGAGCTGCGTCCCGAGGAAGACCTCGCCCATGCCGCCCTTGCCCAGGCGACGCTCGAGCCGGAAGCCGCCCAGGGTCGTGCCGCAGTCGACGCGCGGCGCCGGCACCACATAGGGGCCCCGGCACCGTGGGCAATGCGACTGGCGGCCGCTGACATCGCCCGCGGCCTCGATAGGCGTTCGGCAGTTCGGACACTCGAAGAGGAAAAGCACAGGGATGGCCCCATCCGCGCCGACCGGTTTTCTGCGGCAAACGGCCTACAGATACCCCCCGCGACGCCGCGGTGCAAGGCCCCTGCAGCATACCCGGCCGCGGGGACAAGGCCGCGGGCGCAGGGCCGCGGGGACGCGGCCCTTGGGCTCGGGACACGGACGGACACGGACCCACACGGACGGACACGGACGGGGCCTTGCCGACTGCGGTGTTCGGCGTTGGGCGTTCGGCGTTGGGCGTTGGGCGTTCGGCGTTCGGCGTTGAGCGTTCGGTGTTCGGCGTTGGGCGTTCGGCGTTGAGCGTTCGGCGTTGGGCGTGGGGCGTTCGGCTGGGCGTTGGGCGTTCGGCGTTGGGCGTTGTGCCCGGGGAGGCGGCGTCGGGCGCTGTGTGCTCGCGGTATTGGGATGTCTGCAATCCCGTGCCGGAGGTGAGTCTGGTACGGCGAGGACAGTCGGTTTATGGCCCTGCTCTGTGTTATCGGTGCGTTACTGCTGATTGCGATCGTCCTGGCGGCGGTCTGGCTCGACCGCTGGAGTGTGCCGGTGATCCTGGTGGCCCTGGGTGCCGGCATTCTCTTCGGCAGCGATGTGCTGAACCTCTGGCACTTCGACAACATGGGCCTGGTCAACCACGCGGCCAATCTGGCGCTGGTGTTCATCCTTTTCCACGGCGGCTTCGGGACGCTCCGGTCCGACCTCCGGGCGGTGGCCCTGCCGGCGATCGGTCTGGCGACCTGGGGTGTCGTGCTGACGGCCCTGGCGACCTTCGCGGTGTTGTACGGCGTGCTGCGCTGGGACGTCCAGCGGGCGCTCCTGCTGGCCGCGATCATCTCGTCGACCGACGCCGCGGCGATCTTCTCGATTCTGCGGCGGCAGTCGCTGCCGCAGCGGCTGGCCTCGACGATCGAGATCGAGAGTGCCGCGAACGACCCGACCGCCATTCTGCTGACGGTGGCGGCGATCGAGGCGATCACGGTCGGCCACGCGGGGTGGTTCAGCACCGCGGCGCTGTTTGCGTGGAAGTTCACCGCGGCCCCGCTGGTCGGCTGGTTCCTGGCCCGCGGCGCGATCTGGCTGTTCCGTCGGCTGGAGCCCCAGGACCGCGGGCACTACTACGTCCTCTCGCTCGGGGTCGTCCTGGGCATCTACGGGCTGGTCGAGGTGATGCAGGCCAGCGGCATGCTGGCGGTATTCGTGGCGGGCCACGTCATGGGCAACCGCTCGTTCGTGCACAAGCAGGGCGTGGCGAATTTCACCTCGGCCCTGTCGACGGTGTCGAACATCTGCATGTTCGCCCTGCTCGGCCTGCAGGTCTTCCCGCGCCGCTGGGGCGCGCTGTGGCTCGACGGCCTGGTGCTCTTCCTGGTGATCACGGTCCTGGCGCGGCCGGTGGCGGTGCTGGTGGGG
Organism: Verrucomicrobiota bacterium; assembly: GCA_019136035.1. Taxonomy (GTDB): domain Bacteria; phylum Verrucomicrobiota; class Lentisphaeria; order Oligosphaerales; family JAFGRS01; genus JAGVUW01. Next base: position 2,083 of record JAGVUW010000482.1, read on the forward strand.
ACGCTGGGGATGGGCTTCCCATGGCGGCACAGGCTCTTCATGGCCTGGGCCGGCCTGCGCGGGGCGGTGCCGATTGTCCTGGGGACCTACCCCGCCGCCGCCGGCCTGGCGGTCGGTGAGGAGATCTTCAATCTGGTGTTCTTCGGCGTGCTCCTCTCGATCGGCCTGCAGGGCTCCACACTCGGCGTCCTGGCACGCTGGCTGAAACTGGCGACGCCATCGCGGCCGAAGCCGCTCTTCAATGTCGAACTGGTCACCATGGCCGAGAGCGACTTCGACCTGGTCGTGGTCGACCTGCCGGGCCCGGCCGGGGCGCAGGGGCCAAGCCTGGCCGATCTGCGCCTGCCGGCCGGCGCCGTCATCGTGCTGATCACCCGTGGCCGCGACCTGGTGGTGCCGAAGGGCTCGACCCGCCTGCAGGGCTTCGATCAGGTGACCACCCTGGCGCACGCCCAGGACCACGACGCCGTGCGCGGCATCCTCCTGGAACGCTTCGCCGCCGCGCTCCTGCCGGCAGCGGCAAACGAGGTCGCGGCCCCCGACGCGGCGGCCTCTCCCACGGCCTGAGCGGCCGCGTCCATCGTCCCCGGGCCGCCCCCCGATCAGCCCGGGATGACGTTGAACATCATGGGCTGGCGGCCGGTGATGAGGTAGTAGGCGGCGCCGAAGAGGGTCGGGAAGAGCGCTCCCAGGAGTTCGCCGGCGATGAGGCCGATCATGATCGGCTTGACGCGGTTGTAGAGGCCGCTGCCGCCGTAGCGCACGATGAGTGTCTTGATGAACCACCCGAGCAGGTAGGACGGCCCCATCAGCCGCAGGGGCGTGGCGGCCCAGCTCACGAAGAGGAGCGGGTGCAGGGGCCAGCGTGTGCAGCGCAGTCGTGCCGCGGTGCAGATCAGCACCAGGCCGAGGCCGACCAGGGTCATCACGGCGCAGGTCAGATTCGGCTCGATCTGGCCAAGCCAGGAGAGGCCGCGGGCCGGGGCGGCGTCCGGATCCAGGCCCTGCGCCGCCAGCTTCTGGCGGATGAGCACGGCGCTGTCGAAGGGCCCGCGCGGGACCGTGATCGTCGACCAACTGTCGCCGGTGGCGCTGCCCATGTCGTACTTGATGTACAGCGTCACCGGGATGGCCACCGCCAGGCCCAGGACCAGCGCCGCCAGGCAGAGCCAGGACGACACGCCCAGGGGCAGGCGGCGCGTCTCGAGGACCTTCAGCGAGTTCGCCATGAACGGCATCAGTGCCTCGCGCGGGTCGATGAACAGCACCGTGGTGATCAGCATCATGACGAGGAGCTGCTGGCTGCCGATGGCCGGGGCGCCGAGGAGGCCCCAGAGGGCCACGCAGGGCCAGAAGTAGCACTTCATGTACATCTGGCCGGTCTCGGCGATGACGCGGCTCAGGACGGTGAAGCCCATGATCATGATGCCGACGTAGAGGGTCGCCAGTAGCGGCCGCACCCCGGCCAGGCAGAGCTGCACGATCAGGAGCACGGTCAGGGCCATGAAGGCGCGGCCGCCCCAGACCGCTTCCCGGGTGACATCCTCGCGCTGCGGGCCGAGGCCGAGGCTGCGTCGGGCCACGCCGGCGTAGTAGTGCCGGCCGGTGTAGAG
>JAGVUW010000356.1 GCA_019136035.1 Verrucomicrobiota bacterium
CTCGTCGATGCCCAGACGGCACGGAAGCACGGGCCCGCGCCGCTCAAGGCCGCGCTCCACCGCCACGTGCATCAGCCTGTCAAGCTCGTCCCATGACAGTGCCGTCAGGCGGGCTGCACCCTCTCGGCTGCACTCCTGCAGTACCGCGATGCAGCGCCGCTCCAGGGCCCGGGTCACTCGGCTCGAGCCATCCGAAAGCGGTGCCCGCGCCTGCCGAGTCCCGTCTTTCGGGCAGGCCACGCGCGGAAGCGCGGCGTGTAGCCAGGTCTGGTATTCGCAGGTGTCCAGGTGCCGCCATGTGCGTTCCGGCGTGTGGTCGTAGACCGGCAGCGACGCGCCGCATGCCGGGCAGTCGAACCTGCTGCCGGCCGCGTGCTCGAGCCACACGTCGACCCGGTGCCCCGCTTCGTCAACCTCGACACGGCACACACGCCACGGAGCCGGCGGCCCGATCAGACGCTGGTAGAACACCGATAGATCCATGACGCTCACTCCCGGGTGTTGCCAACCCGCCGACCACGATCAACAGAGGGGCGGCGCCCATCGCGGCGGGCACGGTTCAGGGACCTCTTTCATTCACTACTCTCCCCTTACTAATATCTCCCTGCCACGACGAAGGTTACAAACCGGCGTGCGGAACGGCCGGCCGGATTAGTGCCCCTCCAGCCCCTCAGAGACAGGGCCAGATGTACACATCTGAGCACGAATTCCACCCACAGGAAACCCGGAAGAGCCAAGCCTTTTCCAGGTCCCGTTGAAAGCATCCTGGCCACATAGATCCTCGAGCACCCGGGGAATCCGCGGTCGTCTCGACGGCAGGGCCATCATGGTCGGCAGGGCACAGCCGCACCACCGGGAAAGGCGCAGGCCCCAGGGGGATTCGCCCACGCAGGACGTTTAGGTAGCGGTGACAGCCTGCCTCAAAGCAGGGGCCGCTGCGGGCTCTGATGCCAGGCGCTCAGCGACGGCAACGGGAGCGATGCCCTTTGCGGCGTCAACACGCTGCTCCACCTGAGCCGAGCAGGGGCCGAAGCCGACGCATCAGGTCGCTCGCGATCAGACGGCGCTCGTCGGCATTCAGCACCAGGAGTCCGATCACAGGAATGCAGCAGCAGGCCTGTCCAGCACCCAGAGCGACCAAGCGACCATAGTCGGCAGCAAGGAGCGACTGTACAGCGGCCATGTAGACTCCGAGAGGCATCAGTGAGAGCAGGATCGGCATCAGCAGGACGCGCAGGTAGTAGGTGCCGAGGCCGAGATTGAGGTATCGACAGACGACACGAGGATAGAGGGTCAGATTGATCAGGGCCGGCCCAAATGACGTGCCGAAAGCGACGCCCCAGAGGCCGAAGCGGGGCGCCAGGGCAATGCCGGCCAGGCAGTTCACGAGACCATCGATGGCGGTAATGACTGCAACATGCTGGTGTTGCGAGGTGCCGTAGAGGAGGCAGGATGAGGGGGTCTGCATCAGGCACAGGGCGGCCGGGATGGCGAGGATGACGACCACCCAGTAGCTGCGCTCGAAGCCGGGGCCCATCCAGCGCTCGATGAAGGCGCGGCCGTAGAAGAGGATGCTGACAGCCACGAAGACGGTGAGCATGACACTGAGTTTGGTGAAAAGGACGAAGCGGCTCCGGATGAGGTCCTGCCGCCCCTCGCCCTCGTAGCGGCTGAAGACGGGCGCGAGGTTGCCGACGAGGCTGAACACGAGTTCAGAGAAGTAGTCGATGAGCCGGGCGGCAATGCTGAAGTAGGTCACCTGGGCGACGCCGAGGAAGCCGGCAACGATGAAGCCGCTGACGCGCGAGCGCAGGATGCCGGCGGCCTGCGCAGCGAGGGTCTTCCAGCTGTACTGGAAGATGTCTTTCAGGGACTGTCGACGCACGTCCGCCCGCGACAGCCTGATCTGCGGAAAGACGCGCAGGACGGAGGCGAGGTTGAGGAGGTACTCGACGGCGGCCGCACCGAGCAGAATGAGGCTCATGCCGACCGCACCGCCACCGACGCCAAGGTGGGCATAGATGGCGGCGTTGGCGACCAGGAGCTGCGCGATCGTCGCGGCCGAGGTGAGGTCGTGGCGGAGGTGTGCGTTGAGCACCCCCGCGAAGACGCGGGCCGGGAAGCTCAGCGCCACTCGTATGCCCAGGACCAGGAGAAGCACTCGCACCACGCGATACTCGGCGGGGTCGCGGACCACGACAAACGAGAGAACGGACACCGCCGCGGTGACCCCAAGGACGAGCACAGCCACGACCGAGAACAGCGCGAAGGCCGTGCTCACGACCCGGTTGGCTTCGCCGTCGTCGCGCTGGCCGAAGGACCGCGAGACATAGCGGGTAACAGCCGAGCTGACCCCCATGTCCATGAGGCCGTAGTAGCCCACGAAGGTCCCGACCAGAGTCCAGAAGCCATACATGCGCTCGCCGAGGCCGTGCACGATGACCGGCGTCATGAGCAGCGAGATCAGAGCCTGTACTGCGAAGCTAACCCCGCGAAGGGCGGACGAGCGCAGCAGATTGCGGCCGGTGTCGGATTCAGGCATGGGTTCGACCGGGGAGCAGCGAGAGGATTTGATGTACCCTACCGACGGCAGCGGCCGTAAGGCGCCTGCCGCGAATACCTGATCCCTCTGCGAAGCGGATCTTCAATCCGCTTCGCAGAGGGACCAGGTTAGAGGAGCCGTCGGCCCTGGGCGCGCAGGCGCTGGGCGTCGGCGCGGGTGGGGAAGGAGAAGTAGCTGGCCTGGGCGAGGTCGAGGG
>JAGVUW010000082.1 GCA_019136035.1 Verrucomicrobiota bacterium
TCCCCCTCGAGACCCGCGGCACCAACCTCTCGACCGGCATGGACCTCAGCTCCGACGCGGTGCCCTGGCAGGACATCTACCGCGAGGTCACGGCCCTGATGCCGCCGCCGAACTCGCCCTGGGCCGCCCTCAACGGCGACTTCGGCCTGGAGCTGGTGGGCTGGATGTCCCACATCGCCGCGGCACCCGGCGAGCGCTTTCCCTTCCGATACTACATCCACGACCCGTGGTTCATCAACAGCCCCTGGCTGGACCGCTATCAGCGCGAGCCCCACGACATCGTCCTGCCCCTGACCGTCAGCCGCCTCGACGGCGACGGCCGCGTCGAGTGCCCGACCGAGATGGAGTTCCTCACCGCCGACGACTCGTGGGGGGCCATGCCGGACCAGGTCCCCAACGAGGTCACGCCGCACATCCTCGCGGCGCGCGCGATGGCGCCGGATGCGCCCGGGCCGCTCGTCTGGGCCTACCCGTTCGACGAGTACCACGCCATGACCTTCGGCCCGGGTGACCGCCTCGGCGAGGTCTTCTTCGGCGATTGGTTCCTGCGCGGCGCGGTCAACCAGGGCCTGCCGCTGAACACGGTCGTCAGCACCGCCAACGCTGCGGCGATCCTCGCACGCCACCCCGAGGCGCTGGCCGCGTCGATCGTCGTCACGCCGGTCCCGGACGCGGATACCGCCTGGGACCAGGCCCTGCGCGGCTGGCTCGAGCGCGGCGGCCGGGTGCTCCTCTACGGCCCGCTGCGGCACGCGTCGGCCTTCTGGCTGGATGCCTTCGGGGTGGATCTGCGCGAGCCCGTCGAGGGCGATCTCGACATCGAGGCGGACGCATCATCCGAGGACCTGGACGGCTCCCGGACGCTGCGGCACCACGCCCTGCTCTCCGGCGGGCCGCTGCAGGAAACGCCGCGAGACGGCGGGAACCCGCCGGGCCTGCGCGCGGCGCGCCAGGGCGCGGCGCGGCGGGCGCTGACCGCTCTGGCGACGTGGCCCGGCGGCGGCGTGGCGACGTGGGTGCGCGGGACGGTCTCCTGCGACCCGACCCGCATGGGCGGCCACCTCCTGGTTCCCTACGACGCCCGCGACGCCTTCCCCGCTGAGGGCCTCATGCGCATGATGCTCCGGCACACCGGCTGGGAGATCCTGCCCCTGCAGCGCCGCCCGGGTCAGCCCGTGCCGCTGCTGTGCCTGGCCCGCCACGCCCAGGGGCTGGTGATCGCCGGCTACAGCCCGGACACCACCTGCGCCCTGGCCCTGCGGACGCCGCTCGGGGCACCGCTGCCCTCGGGATGGGACGCCTGGATGGAGGACGGCAAGGCCGTCTTCCAGCCGCCGCGCACCTGGCTGCGGGAGTGCCGCGTGTTCGTGGATCAGGAGGCGGTCGGGACGGTGTCGTGCCGGATCCGCCACTCGGGCTTCCCCACCGTGCGGCGTCGCCTCGAGGTCGACGGCCTGCAGCACGCCACGGTGCGCTTCCTCCCGGAGCCGGACACCGCCGACCGCGTCGTGGTCACCCACCAGGCCGGGGTGCCCTGCCTGAACGCCCCGCGCCTCGCGACGCGTCGCGAGGACGGCCCCCTGGGGCCATGCCTGGTGATCGCGGAGGTCAGCGGCCAGATCATGATCTCGTGGTGACCGCCGGCGCGGTATCAGGATCACGTCAGCCTGTCACCCTGAAGGGGGTGCCAGATCGTAGCCGGGGGTCGCGCGAGAGCCCGACCCCCGGAAACGCGGACCCACGAACCGAGCACCCTGAAGGGGTGACAGAACCTGACTTTCAGACAGCCCGGGGGCGAACCGCCGGCGCGGGTTGCTCTCGCCGAGTTCGGTGCCAGTGTACGGGGCGAGCCTTGAGCGGCGGCGGACGGTGAGCCAGGAGGTCGACAGCATGCGCGTGGTGTGTTTCGGTGACAGCCTGACCTCGTGCGGCGGCCCCGGGGGACGCTACAGCGATATCCTCCAGGACCGCTTTCCCGGACATGAGATCATCAACCGCGGCGTTGGCGGCGAGACCTTCGTCGACGCCCGCGCCCGCCTGGCCTCGGACGTCCTGGCCCTGCGTCCCGACGGGGTGGTCGTCGCCTTCGGCGCCAACGACTGGTGGCGCGACGAGCGTCCCCCGGAGGCCTGGGCGGCCGATCTGGCGGCCGTGGTCGAGGCGATTCAGACGCAGGGCGCCCGGGCGATCGTCGCCGGGGTCTTCGGGCCGCTGTGCCGACCGGATGGCTCGATCGTGGAGAAGACCTACGGCGCCGATGCGCGCTCGCGGCACTACCGCGACCTCGAGGCCGCCGTGGCCGCCGCGCACGGGTGCCCGTACGTGCCGAACCTGCAGCGCTGCATCGTCGGCGACCGCACCTGCTGGCGCGACCGTAACCACCCCAATGAACATGGCAACCGCGCCGTGGCCAACGAGCTGGAGCCGCACCTCGAGGCCCTCCTCGGCCAAAAAGCCCTGCCGTTGCGCCGCCGCGCCATGCTGACCACCCGCGACATGTGGGACGAAGCCGTGGCCCTCGCCGGCGACCGCCTGGCGGCGGTCTGCGGCCAGCGCCGTCTGACCTACGCCGCCGCCGACGAGGAGGTCCGCGCCCTGGCCGCCGGCCTGCGCGAACGCACCGGCCAGGACCGGCCTAAGGTCGCGGTGTTCCTCCCGAACAGCCTGGAGTACTTCCTCATCTACTGGGCCGTCGTCCGCCTCGGCGGCATCATCGTGCCGCTGAACACCTGGCTGCGGCCGGACAGCCTC
>JAGVUW010000440.1 GCA_019136035.1 Verrucomicrobiota bacterium
GTAGGCCGTGCAGCACTCGGTCGATATCGTGAAACCGGCCGGCACGGGAACGCCGAGAAGGCACATCTCGGCCAGATTCGCACCCTTGCCACCCAGGAGGTTCTTCTGCGAGGCACCGCCCTCAGCGGCGCCGGCACCAAAGAAATAGACGTACTTCGTGCTCATGCTCACGGTTCTCCTCACGCTGTCTCAGAGGCGGGGGCCGCCCGGCACTCCGCCGCGACGGCCCCCCAGGCCCAAACCACCGCTCGGCCTTAGGCCTTGCGCCGCGCCGCCCGAATACGCGCCCGAACGCGCTCCTGATAACGCTTCCGACGGGCACGCTTGACGACCTTGCTATGCTGCTGACTCATCGTTCGCAACCTCCATGTGGACAGGCATGACTGCGCCTGCGAGACACAGACTCAAATCGAGCGTGACACTATACTATGAGGAGGCGGGTTTGTCGACCCGGCACGGAACCCGAAGGCACCCGCGGGCGGCGCCGCCACCCCTGTCATTCCGGCGCTGCGGCGGTACCGTATCAGGGTCAGCGGCGCCGTGTGTGAACGCACCGGGCGCCGCCTGCCCGGGCGCCGCCGTGCCCGCCGCGGCCGCGCCATCGCCAGAGGCCGCCGCCGTGGCCGCGGTATGCACCCATCCGGCCGCGCCGCCAACCAAGAGATTGAGATGACGATGCCTCCATCAACCCGCCATACCGGCCACCGCCGCGCCCCCTGGCGCCCGGCACTGGCCCTCGCCATCGGCCTCGCCATGGCCGCACCGGCCGCCGACCTCGACCGCCTCGAAGGCCTGGTCGGACAGATCCTCGAGGCGCAGCAGGCCACCGCACAGGCCCGGGCCGAGTGGGCCGATCAGCGCCCGGCACACGATGGCCAGATCGCCCTGCTGACCCAGGAGGTCGCCGACGCCGAAGAGCGCCTCGAGCGCGTCCGGAAAGACGCCGACGCGGCCGCCGAACAGCACCGCCAAAGCGCCGCCGACGCTGACCGCGCCGGCCAGAGCCGCGCCGATCTGGCGGAACCCATCAGCCGCGCCGAGGCCGACCTGAAGGCCCTCTGGCCAAGCCTCCCCGAGCCCCTCCGCAACACCCTCGGCTCAGCCGACAGCGGCCGGCCGAACGCCAGCACCGACGCGGCCATCGCCGAGCGCCTGCAGGCCCTCCTCAGCCGCCTCACCGAACTCGACCAGTTCGCCCAGGGCGTCACCCTCGTGCGCCAGGAACTCGCCGAGGCCGACCAGACCCGCCGCGAGATGGACTGCCTCTACCTCGGCCTGGCCATCGCCTTCGCCGTCGCCACCGACGGCAGCCGCGCCGCGGTCGGGGTGCCGACTGCAACCGGCTGGGACTGGCAGTGGGACGCGGCCCTGGCCGGCCCGGTGCGCCGCGCCGTCGCCATCTACCGCAAAGAACAGCCCGCCGCCTGGGTCACCCTGCCGCTGCGGCTGTCGCCGATGCCGGGAGACCGGCCATGACCCCACCCCGCCGCTGCCACCGCACTGCCGCCGCCATCCTCGCGGCCCTCTGCCTCACCGCCACCGCCCTGCCCGCTGCCGAGGCCCTCGACTCGGCCATCGCCAAGGCCGAGGCCGACCTCGCCACGCAACGCCAGGAGCTGACCAGGGCCTACGCCGAGATCAGCGCCGAGAAGCAGGCCCTCGTCAGCGAGACGGCGGCCCTCCGGCAACGCCTCGAGGCCCTCCGCCGCGAGACCGCCGCCCTCGACCAGCGCGCCCAGGCCGACCGCCGCGCCGCCGCCGACCGCGACGCCCAGCGCGATCGGGACCGCCAGCAGGCCGCCCGCCTCGCCGCCACCGCCCTCGACTACCGCCGCGCCTTCGAGACCCGACTCTCCGCCGCCGAGGCCGGCGCCGCCGGCGACGCCCTCGAGGCCCTCGACCGCGCCCTCGGCAGCCAGCCCGAGGCCCTCACACCCGCGGCCCTCGACCAGCTCTGCCGACTCAGCCTCCAGCGCGGCCGCGACAGCCTCGGCGGCCACCGCCAGCCTGGACAGGCCGTCGATGACGACGGACGCATCCTCAACGGCACCAGCCTCACCTTCGGACCCCTCGCCTTCTTCCAGGCCGAGGACGGCCGCGCCGGGCTGGCCGTGCAGCCCGTCGGGAGCCTCCACCCCGCCCTCTACGACGACGTCACCGCCGCCCAGCAGGCCGCCCTCCGCGAGCTCTTCGAGAAAGGCCGCGCCGCCGTACCCGTCGATGTCACCATGGGCCACGCCATCCGCCTCAACGCCAGCCGCGACACCCTCACCGGGCACCTCGCCAAGGGCGGCATCGTCATGGTGCCTCTCCTCGTGCTCGGGGCCCTCTGCGTTCTGGTCATCGTCGGCAAGGCCATCCAGGTCACCACCCTCATCGGCGAGTCCTGCCGGCCGCGCACCGCCGAGATCGCGGCGGCCGTCCGCAGCGGCGAGATCGCTCAGGCCGAGGCCCTGACCGCACGCCTCGGCCGGCCCCTGCGCGCCGTCCTGCAGGCCGGCATCGCCCAGCGCCACGCCAGCCGGGAACGCCTCGAGGAGGTCCTCTTCGAACGCATCGCCGCCGAGGTGCCGCCCCTGGAACGCTTCCTCGGCACCCTCGCCGTCAGCGCCAGCGCCGCGCCACTCCTCGGACTGCTCGGCACCGTCACCGGCATGATCCATACCTTCCGCCTCATCACCGTCTTCGGCAGCGGCGACGCCCGCCTCCTCTCCTCGGGCATCTCCGAGGCCCTCATCACCACCGAGG
>JAGVUW010000176.1 GCA_019136035.1 Verrucomicrobiota bacterium
AGTCGTCCCAGACGGCCAGGAGGCTGCGGCCGCCGAGGTGGCCTTCGCGGACGCCGCGGTAGTCGAAGGTCATGGCCAGGGCGCCCCGGGCCACGGCCTCGCGGAACAGCGCTGTGACGACGTTGTTGGCGCTGTCGCCGCCGAGGCACGGGTGCGGCGGAAAGAGGACCACCATGCGGTCCAGGGGCGTGTCGTCGCGGTAGCCGATCGTGGCCTCGAGGACCACCTCCGGCGCCGTCGTCACACGCAGGGTCTCGCTGAGGAGGTCAGGCTCCGTGCTCATCAGCGGCAGTCTCCGTGAAGGGATAGCGTGCGAAGAACAGCCCCAGGACCTTCGCCAGTTTGAGCCCCAGGAAGAGGTCGCCGGCAATCTCGGTGCGGCGCGCGAAGAAGGCCGCCTGCGGCGAGAGCTGGCCGCGCACGATGGCCCAGAAGGCCTCCGCGTCGACCTCGTAGCGTACGGCGCCGGCGCCCGTCTCGCCACGGTCGATGGCGACAATCCGGCCGGCCTCCAGGCGGAGGTTCCAGAACGCGTTGTCGTCGCGGAGGTGGATGCAGAAGGCCGTGTCGAGGGCGTCGAAGCCCTCGAGGAGGGGGCGGTTGCAGTGGCGGCTGAGGAAGCCCTCGAAGTAGTCAGAGGCCGACGCTGGCATGGCGCCCCCCTTGCTGCCCGGTGCCGAAACGCAGGAGCCTCTCGAGGAAGGCCTGGTTGAAGGCCATCGGCGCCGCGGCGCTGCCGAGGCGGTCGCGGTTGCCGCAGTGGAAGCGCGGCCCGGCGCGCAGGTAGGCGATGTAGTCGCGCGAGCGGCGCACGGCGGCATGGTTGAAGGCCGGGTCGGACGCCGCCGGGGGGCGGTTGACAATCCGGATCGGCAGGAGGGCCTCGAGCATCGCCCGGAAGTCGGCGTTGCGTACCGGCCGGTCGTTGACCATGTGGTACGTCTGTCCCCAGAACTCGGGGCGCACGACGACCTCGTGGATCATGGCGGCGAGGCAGTCGACGGGGATGTAGTTCTGCGTCGACTCGGGGTCGTGCTCCAGCGCGAACTCGGCGCCGGGGTGGCGCTGGGCGAAGCCGGCCAGGAGGCGCAGCATCTGGTAGAGGTTCATCATCTTGAGGGCTCGCCCGGTGGCATACTCGCCGACGACGATGGCCGGTCGGCACACGGTCAGCGCGCCGGCCGCGCCGAGGTAGGCCGCATGCGCCAGACGCTCAGCGTCGAACTTGCTGCGCTCGTAGGCATTGCGGAAGGCCTGGCCGACGTCGAGATCGGCCTCGCGGAAGGCGTCCGGGCAGAGGCCGGCGACGTAGGCGGTGCTGATCAGGAAGAGCCGGCAGTGCGGCGCGAACAGCTCGAGGATGTGCTGCGTGCCGAGGACATTCGCCGCGAGCACCGCCGGGTTGTCCGGGTCGAGGGCCACCGCGGCGGCGGCGTGGATGACATCGGTCGTCGTGGCCGCCAGGCGGGCGGCGGCCTGCGCCCCGAGGCCCAGCCGCGGCAGCGCGACATCGCCGGCGTGGACAACCACGCGGTCGGCCAGGTCGGACCGGCCGAGGTAGCGCCCCAGGGCCGCCAGGCGCTCGGCCGGACTGGCGTCGCGCCCGGGGCGGATCAGGACGTGGATGGCCAGATGCGGCTCCGCCACCAGACGCGCCAGCACCGCCGAGCCGACCAGACCCGTGGCGCCGGTCACCAGGACGGACCGTGATGCCGTGGCGTTGTTCATGGCTCTCCCGGCACTGTGCCATCCGGGTGCACCCTCTCGAGCAGCCCGCCCAGGGCCGCGCAGAGCGCCTCGAGATCGGCGCGTTCGACCACCAGCGGCGGCATGAAGGCCAGGACCTCACGGCCGCGGCCGGTCTTGCCGATGAGGAAACCGCGGTTCTTCATCTCCTCGAGAAGCCAGTCGGCGAGGGCCGGCAGGGGCTTGCCGTCCAAGGCCAGCTCGAGGCCGATCATGAGGCCGCGGCCGCGGATCTCGGCGACGAAGGGCAGCCCGGCCGTCATCGCCTCGAGGCGCCCGCGCAGCCAGGCGCCGAGGTCGGCGGCGCGCTCGGCCAGGCGGTGCTCGTCGTGGTAGGCCAGGACCGCCAGCGCGGCGGCGGCGCTGACCGGGTTGCCGCCGGTGGTGGAGGCGCCCGGGCGGGTGTAGCAGGCGGCGAGGCGGGCCGAGGTGCAGAAGGCCCCGATCGGGAAGCCATTGCCGAGGGCCTTGGCCAGCGTCAGGATGTCGGGCTCGATCGCGGTGTGCTGAAAGGCGAAGCGCCGGCCGGTGCGGCCGAAGCCGCATTGGACCTCGTCGGCGATGAGCAGGGCGCCGGCTTCGTGCAGGACCGCCTGCAGGCGCTCGAAGTAGCCCTCCGGCGGCACGACGATGCCGCCGTTGCCCTGGATCGGCTCGGCGATCAGCGCCGCGATGTCGCCCTGCTCGCGCAGGATGTCGCGGACCGCCTCGACGCAGGCATAGCCGCAGGAGCCGAAGCGCAGGCCGAGCTCGCAATGGGCGCAGTGCGGGCAGGGGGCCTGGAAGAGCCGCGGCGGCGGCGCCGGGTCGGTGCGCCACATGGCCAGGCCGGTCAGGCCCATGGTCAGGGCGGTGCGGCCGTGCAGGGCGCCGTTGAGATGGATGAAGCCGGTGCGGCCGGTGGCCAGGCGGCTGAGCAGGAGGGCGCCCTCGTTGGCCTCGGTGCCGCTGTTGACGAAGAAGACGCGGTCGATGCCGCCGCCGATGAAGGCGGTCAGGCG
>JAGVUW010000507.1 GCA_019136035.1 Verrucomicrobiota bacterium
AAGACGAAGGTCGCCAGGCCGATGCCGATGTTGACCACCTGCACCAGGATGATCTCGCTGCTGAAGTAGCGGCCGCGCTCGGTTGCGGGGATGATCTCGTGCAGCCAGGGGAACCAGCCCGTGCAGGTCAGCGAGCGCAGGGTGCAGAAACTCAGCACCCCGGCAAACAGCGCCCAGCAGGCGACACGGCTGCCCCAGACCGCGTAGAGCCACGGCGTCAGTACCAGCGGGAAGGCCAGGAGGTTCCGCGCCGTCCAGCCCGCCGTCATCAGACGCCGCGGGCCCAGGCGCTCAACCCAGGCCGTCATCCCCAGCGACAGCACCAGGGTCGACGGCATGATCGCCACCATCAGGCCGACCGTGCCCGGCGGCATCCCCAGCGCCCGGGCGTGCAGCACCAGCACCGACCCGACCAGCGTCTGCCAGGAGACGGTGTTCAGGAAGGTGAATATCAGGAAGCGCCGGGCCGCGGGGCCCAGCAGGCGCATCGACGCCAGCGTTGTCGTGAACGGGTTCACAGGCCACATTATGCCGCGAGCGACAGGGGTTTCACAGGCGCAGAGAATGTACTGCCTTGGGCAAGGCAGTCAATGCGTCTGCCGGATTGGCATGTCTTGTCGTGTCTTGCACTAAGGAGTCCGTTGCCATGTTGCCGTACCTTGCGCCGATGCTGACGGCGTTGTGGGGGCCGTTCCGGCTCTTCGAGTCCTACCTCGTGCTGATTGGCCTGGGCACTCTGCTGGCGGCCTATCTGTCGTGGTGGCTGTTGCCGCGTTTTTTCCGGCGTCTGCCACGGGATCAGGGCAAGCCGTTCGTGAAGGAGGGCGAGGAGGCGAAGGGCAAGCCGACCGGTGCCGGGGTGGTTTTCACGGTGGTCTTTCTGGTGGTCTTGGCGCTGGTTCTGCCGTCGTCGCTGCAGATGTGGGAACTGGCGGCCTGTCTGTTTCTGGTGATGCTGACCGGCCTGGGTGACGACTGCAGCACGCGCCACTGGGGCGAGGTCCTGAAGGGCAGCCTGGATCTGGTGGTGGCGTTTCTGGCGAGCCTGGCGCTGTGTCAGGGCGAGGCGGTGACCCTGTGGTGGCCGCTGGTGAAGGGCGCCGCTGCCGACGGCAGCTTTGTGGTGCCGGTGTGGGTGTATGTGCCGATGGCGACGGTGCTGCTGTGGTGGACGATCAACGCCACGAACTGCACCGACGGGGTCGACGGTCTGGCCGGGTCGCTGACGCTGCTGTCGCTGTTCTTCCTCGGCGCCTTCCTCTATGGCATCATCGGCCACATCGAGGTGGCGCGGTACCTGCTCCTGCCGCACCGCGCCGACGGGGCGCGCTGGGGCATCCTGATCTTCACGGCGGCCGGCGGCCTGGCCGGCTATGTCTGGCACAACGCCAAGCCGAGCGCCGTGCTGATGGGCGACGCCGGGTCGCGCTTCCTGGGGCTCCTGGTCGGCATGGCCGTGCTGGCCTCGGGAAACCCGTTCATGGTTCTGGTGGTCTCGCCGGTGGTCCTGCTGAACGGCGGCACCGGCCTGGTGAAGGTCCTGCTGCTGCGCGGTTTCGGCAGGCTCGGCTTCGACGTGCGGCCGCCGGCGCGGAATATCATCAACGCCTCGGCCCAGCACGCGGCGAGCGAGGCGGACGAGGCGCGTCAGGCGATGGTGGTGCGCTTCCTGCACCGCTACCGCTTTCCGCTGCACGACCACTGCCGCAAGCGCCTGAACTGGTCCGACCCGCAGGTGCTGGTGCGCTTCATGCTCATCCAGGCCCTGCTGACGCCAGTGCTGATGGGCCTGCTGGTGAAGCTGCGCTGAGGCGGCCGGGAGCCCGGGGGCCGGGAGCGGAAGAGGGGAGTGCGTCAGTGCGTCAGTGCGTCGGTGGGCGGTGCGTCGGTGGTGGGGGGAGGTCGGACAGGTCTGACAGGTCTGACAAGTCTGACAGGTCTGACAAGTCTGACAGGTCTGACAGGTCGGACAGGTCTGACAGGTCGGACAGGGTCCGCCGGGGGCTACTCGTGTCTCAGGGCGTCGATGGGGTTGAGGGCGGCGGCGCGGAGGGCGGGGTAGAGTCCGAAGAGCACGCCGGTGAGCATCGAGATGCCGAAGGCGAGGATGAGGGCATCGGAGCGCACGATGGTCTTCAGGCCGGAGGCCTGGGTGACGATGGCGGGCACGGCCAGGCCGAGGGCGACGCCGAGCAGGCCGCCGGCCAGGGAGAGCAGGAGGGCCTCGGCGAGGAACTGCAGGACGATATCCTTGCGGGTGGCGCCGAGGGCGCGGCGGATGCCGATCTCGTGGGTTCGTTCGGTGACGCTGGCGAGCATGATATTCATGATGCCGATGCCGCCGACCAGCAGGCTGATGGCGGCGATGCTGCCGAGGACGATGCTGAACATGCGCTTGGTGGCCTCGGCCTGCTTGAGCAGCTCGAGCGGTATGATCATCTCGAAGTCCTTGTCCTTGTGGAAGTGCTCGAGGAGCGAGCGCACGGCCTCGGCGACGGGCAGGACGTCCTCGTCGCGGGCGGTGGTGAGGGTCAGTTCGTGCAGTTCGACCTGTTCGGCCTGGAAGGACCCGGTCTCGCGGCGTACCAGGACCTCGCCGAAGCGCGCCCGGGCGGCGCTGATGGGGATAAAGGCCTCGTGGACGTCCTTGGCCTCCGAGGTCTTACCGGCTTCGGCGGCCGGCTTGCCGCGCCGTCCGACGATGCCGACGACGACGTAGGCCTGGCTGCCGAGGAAGACGGTC
>JAGVUW010000742.1 GCA_019136035.1 Verrucomicrobiota bacterium
GCCGGCTGACGCGCCCGCTTCGGCGGGGGCCCCTGGCACGGCCCAAGCGGCGGCGGCCCCGGCCGCGGCGCGGGCGCTGGGCTTCGAGGATGCCGTGCGCGGCCTGCGTGAGGCCCGCCGCGTCGTGCTGGTGCCGGGCTACGGCATGGCCCTGGCCCAGGCCCAGGCGGACGTCAAGGGTCTCTACGAGGCCCTCGTCAAGGCCGGCAAGGAGGTCTGCTTTGCCATCCACCCGGTGGCCGGACGTATGCCGGGTCACATGCACGTCCTGCTTGCCGAGGTCGACATCCCCTACGAGCTCTTCCTGGAGATGGAGGTCGCCAACCCGCGCTTTGCCGAGGCAGACGTAGCGGTCATCGTCGGTGCCAACGACGTGGTCAACCCGGCTGCCAACACGGCGGTGGGCACGCCGATTTACGGGATGCCGGTGCTTGCGGCCAACGCCGCCCGCCTGGTGGTGGTCTGCAACCTCAACGCCGACCCCGGCTATGCCGGCGTGCGTAACCCGCTCTACGACAGCCCCGAGAAGGTCGCCCTGCTGTTCGGCGACGCCCGCGAGACGGTCAGCGCCCTGACCCGCGCCTTGATGGCCGGACCGGCCTGACATCAGGGCGGTTCCAGGGTCCGATCCCGGCGTTCCTCCTCAGGGTGCGTGCTTGGCGGGTCCGTGGTGCCGGGGGTCGTGTGGCGCGCGACCCCCCGGCGGCGTGCCGGCGCCTCGTCACGGCGAGCGCCGCCGCGATCCCGGCGCAGCCCTGGCCCGACCCGCGCGGGGGCTGCGTCAACCGCAAAGGTGGATTGGACAACGCGTCCTGGCGCTGTAGCTTGCGCGCTTTCGTCGGGAGTTCCGTTCGCCTGAGGGCCGCGCCTGTTCCGCGATGGCCCGGTGCGCCTGGGTGCCCTGGCGCAGGGGATCGGGGTTCTGCCGGCATCATACGCAGCCGCACGCATAGGGACGACGCGCATGAGACAGCGGTTCACTCTGATCGAGTTGCTGGTCGTGATTGCGATCATCGCCATCCTGGCCGCCATGCTGTTGCCCGCTCTCACCCAGGCTCGGGAGAAGGCCCGTCAGGCGTCCTGCATCAACAACGCCAAGCAGATCATGCTGGCGGCATTGCTCTACGCGGATGACAACGCGGAGATGCTGGTGCCGGCCGCGACCATCTACGCCGGCCTGGGTGACTGGTATAACTACCTCTACCCATACCTGAACAGCCGCGAGGTGTTCGTCTGCCCGACCCAGCCGGAGAACGAGCACGCCTGGGGCCTCGGCTATGGCTGGAACTACCAGGAATTCGGCTACCGCGACACTGACGACGCCGCCACTCGGGCTGTCTATGGCTACGGCACCGGCCTGGCCAGTATCACCAGCCCCGCCGGGACCACCCTCCTGGGCGACAATGAGGACCGCGACGCGCGCGATAGCATCTACGTGCGCTTCCTCTACCGCCGGCACGCGACCCTGACGCCGCGGCGTCACGGCGGCGGCGGCCACATGGGGATGCTGGACGGCCACGTGGCGCGCCTGAGCTACGGCGTCCTGATCCGCCCCAAGGTCGGCACCGACTCCTACCCCTGGCGCTGGTAAGGCGCCACCCTCACGACCGCCATCCGGCCGGAGCCGGTCCCATGGCGGGGCCCTCCTCCATTTCCGCCGGGCCGGTCTGGCGGCAGGCCCGTATCGGGCCGGCTTCAGGGCCGGCCCGCGAGATTCCTCTTCCCCCGCGACCCCAGCGCCGTCCAGAGTCCGGCCACGGCGGCGAGCAGGCTCAGTGCCGCGCCGATCCCGAGGCCGGCGGGCCGGTACTCGAGGATCAGCTCATGCTGGCCGGCGGTGATGGGGACGGCCTGGAAGGCGAGGTTGGCGGGCATGACCACGTAGTGCCGGTCGTCGTCGGGCCTGGCCGGCCGGGCGCGCCAGTGCCGGCTGTAGGCCTGCGACATGACGAGTACGGTATCGCCGGCGCAGTTCACCCGCAGATGCAGGCTGTCGCTGTCCTCGGCGACGACCTCGACGGCGCCCTCGGCGGTGCCGCTGCCGACGTTCAGGCCGGGTTCTGACTCCAGGAGCACCTCGCGGGCCGGGTCGAACCCCGGGTCGAGCAGGCGGCGGTGGAGGTCCTCGGGGCGCTCGAGGACGGTCCAGGCGCCGAGGAGCAGGCTGCGAGGCAGGGGCTCCGGGGTCATCGGCATGGCGCGGTTGCCGCCGGGGTCGGGCAGGACGACCCATCGGCAGCCGGTGAGGCGGAGCAGGGGATGCAGGCGGTCGATGATGAGGTCCTGGCTGAGGTCGTCGAGGGGCTGGCCCTGAGTCAGGGCCATGAAGGTCGCGTAGCGCCGTGACAGCGACGGGTCATTGCCCCAGACATCCGGGATGCCGGCGGCCATAGGGAGGTTATGGGACGGCAGGTGGAGGAGTCGCTGGCCGGGTTCGGTATGGGCGGCGAGCTGGCGGAGGTCGTCGAGACGGAGGTCGTCAGGGCTGAAGCTGGCGCGGAAGTGGGCGGCGAAGAGGACCATCTCCAGGATGAGGAGTGCCGGGAGGGCCAGTGCGGCGGCGGGCTGGCGGCGGCGCAGGCGGAGGGCCATGAGCAGGCCGGCGAGGAAGGCGGCGCTGCGCAGGGCCGAGGCGGCGGTGCAGGTGGCCGTGGCGAGCCGCCACGACGGGTCGGCGGCTGCACCGGGCGGCAGCAGGCTCTGCCCGGAGGCCATCGCCAGCCCGATCCCGACTGACCAGGCC
>JAGVUW010000642.1 GCA_019136035.1 Verrucomicrobiota bacterium
GGGCAGGCTGGGGCCTCGGTCGCTCCCCGCGCGGGGAGCGTGGGTTGGAGAGGGGCTCGGGGTCACATCTGTCTTCGTGAGCTTGTATGAGCGGCTTCACAATGGCGGCAAGCCACGGGCACCAAGGGTGTGGAGGGGCCGGGCGCGGCGCCGCCGCAGACACAGGCGAGACGCCTGTGCCACTCTGACGGGTCTTCCTCCACTGGCCGGAACCTGCCAGTGACGGAAGCCGCAGTTTGCCGGAGACGTACGGCGTTGCCACTGATCTCCCGTTGGTGTCACCATGGGGCATTCGAGGTCAGAGTTTCCCTTTGGAGTCAAGGGTTCTCGGCGCTTTTTGTCGGCACGCGAAAGTCCTCCCGGCGCACATTCCCAACCTCTGAGCCGACCTGTGGATGGTTTTCCCAGGGAGCCATTGGGCATGCGGGCGCCACGCGGGCTTCTGGGGGCTGCATGGGGATGCAGGGATGGGCGAAGGCATTGGGCTCTCTCTGCAGG
Organism: Verrucomicrobiota bacterium; assembly: GCA_019136035.1. Classification (GTDB taxonomy): domain Bacteria; phylum Verrucomicrobiota; class Lentisphaeria; order Oligosphaerales; family JAFGRS01; genus JAGVUW01. The sequence goes on from JAGVUW010000642.1 coordinate 499, forward strand.
GCGGTAACAGGACGGCAGTTGGAGGAGCGCGCGCGAAGGCGTCCAGGAGGCCTTCAGTGGCGGCCGCCGCGCCATGCTGTGCGTCCTGCGGGAATCTTCATGGCAGTCCGACGGTCACCGGCAGGAGGTCGTCATAGGGCAAGTCCAAGGGCACGGAGCCAGGCGCGGCCTGATCGCTGCGCGGCGGCTGTGCGAGTCGGTACATCCGGCCGACATGGGTATTCCACTAGACCGGCTTGCCGGGGTGGGAAATACCTGTCCGTCGGCCACGCACCAGCCGAGGCCGGCCGAGGGGCACCAGGGACAGGACGGGCCACCGCGGCCACCGCGGCCACCTCACCAGGAGCAGCGCACCGCCGCGTAGACATTGCTGTTGCGCTCGAACTGCCCGAAGAAGGTCCACGGGTCACGGCCGAGGAACCAATTGCCGCCGACCTCGACCAGCCAGCGGTCGTTGATCTTGTAGGCGGCGCTCGGCCGGAGGTAGGCGTCGGCGTCGGTGGGCGCGAGGTAGGCGAACAGCGACAGGGTGAGGTTCTGCTGCAGGAGTTTCTGCGTCAGGCGGGCGGTCACGACCTGCCGCCACTCATCCGTCGCCCGGGACCCCGGCGGCAGCGTGCGGCGGTAGTCCTCGTAGTCCTGCATCCACTCGACGTAGGCCTGCAGGCCGAGGGTGCACTCCGACCACAGGTCCTGCTCGTAGCCCAGCAGGGCGCGGGCCTCGTCGTTGCGCACCATCGGGTCATCCCCGGAGCGATCTTCCGCCGAGTCGTAGTAGCCGACCTCAGCATGGGCGATGCCACGCCCGACCGTCCCGCGCAGGCTCGCCCCCAGGACATTCAGCTCGGGGAAGGTGGCCACGCCGCGGTCCGGGTCCATCCCCCCGGGGCTCTTCCAGAAGCCGTGGTAGCCGTAGAGGGCCATCTCGTAGCCACGGAGATTCCGATAGAGCCGCGCGGCCATCTCGGCATCGTCGAACCACGCATCCGGCGGATCGACGCGCGTGCGGTCGTCCTCGCCGGCGCGGCGGCCCAGGGCGCTGTTCCAGTAGGACAGCCGCCGGCCGTCGATAAAGCGGTCGCTGTCGAAGCGCGGCACGTAGACCAGATCCAGATTGGCGACGTCGTGGAAGAGGCTGACCTTCAACGCGTCCGACGGCGCCTTGAGGTACTCCTGATCGCGGCCGCAGAAGAACGCATTCCAGTCCTTCGGAAAGAGGTCGTTGATGAAGAGCAGGTCGCCCGTCCCCCAGGTCAGGATCTGGCGGCCGAGCTTCATATCCATGAACTCGGTCGGGCGCAGCATCAGGTTGGCCTCGCGCAGGTCGAGCCAGCCCTGACCGTCCTCGAGATCGATGTCGCGGTGCGGCTCGACGTCGTCGACGACGACATCCGGCACCAGCCGCAGGGTCGCGGCGTCCCAGTCGTGCTGCCAGCTCAACTGCAGGCGCGTCTCGAGCATGGAGACGCTCTGCGATTCGGAGTCCGACTGGGTGCGCACCCCGGCACGGGTGTCCCAGAAGCCGTGGAGGTCCTCGGCCAGGCTCTGCCCGAGCCGGCCAAGACCGCCGCCATCCTCGGCGGCACGGGCTGCCGTCAGACCACACGCCGCCACAACCCCGACGACCCCCGCAACCAGGCTGCGAAACCGCATCGCCGGCCCCTTTCCTCTCAGCCCCGATCCATAGCCCGACCGGACGCACCCGCATACCGCTCCGCCCCACGCGCCTCAGCGCAGGTAGCGCCGCGGCGCCGCGCGCAGGTAGCGCTCGGTGAAGATGCTCTCGGGGATATCCAGGTCATAGGCGACATCGCTGTAGGTGTTGACCGTGTTGCCGCCGCTGCGCAGATCGCTCATGCGCGCCTTCATCACCGTTGGGAAGCCCTGCACCTCCGTGACCTCGAGGGCCTCGTAGACGCGGTACAGGGTGCCGTTCCGGTCGAAGAACTCGATGCGGCTCGGGATATAGTTCTTGCGGTCGACCTCCATGGTGTAGTAGCTGAACTCGACCGCGGCGGCGTCCTTCGGCGTGTGCTTGAGCTTGAAGTGCGTCTCGGTCGTGCCCAGCAGCTCGTGCTGGTCGTCGTCGATGCGCCGCCCGGAGACATCCTCGTAGAAAAAGTCCGAACCGACGAAGCTGGTGCGCTTGTCGCTGGCGGCAATGCGTTTGACCAGGTCGAGGCCCGGCAGGTAGAGCCAGCGGTCGTCATCACGGTCGAGGTGCTTCCAGACCATGAAGGCCATCTTGTTGACATCGGCCGGACGTGTGAAATACACGTACATCCTCTGGCCGCCGCAGTACGTCTCGTCGGTGCCCTCGGGACGGTCGTCACGCCGCAGGATGGTCATCTGGCGCTCACGCGTGCGGCCCTGGGCGTCAGTGATGGTCATCTGCACCTGCGCGCGCCCGTCGCGGCCCTGGTAGTATGCCGCCAGGTTGGTGCGCGTGACAATCTCGTCGAGCGTCGGCACGGCCTCCTGAGCCAGGCCGTTGAGTACCGCGACGAGGCTCACTATCATGGCATTCCGGAGCAGTCGGGTGGTCGGCATGATCGATCTCCTTGATGGACGGTGTATCGCACGAGACTTAGGCAACACCCGCGGCGCGCCCCGGCCCCACCGGGCCGTCATGGCGCCGCCGGCGCGCCGGGAACGCCCCGACCCGGCAGCGAGCACGGCGCCCGACGCGAGGCGAAGCGGCACAGCCCTGCCATGACCAGGACAATCCCCGCCGCGACCCACATCCAGGTGGTCCAGCGCAGATCCGCGACCTGGTACATGTTCACCACCACGGTCAACGCCACGACGACCGCACTGACCAGGCAGGTGACGCACTTCCCGGGACGCACCCCCGGCGCGGCGCTCGGGAAGAGCCTCGACTCAAAGACCGTCACCAGCGCCGGCAGTATCAGCAGCGTCGCGATGCCGGAGAAGGCCATGATCGCGGCCAGGAAGACGCCCACCGTCTTGTACGGCACCAGCGGCGCCGCCAGCAGCGGCAGGAAGCCGACTGCGATCACCACCACGTTGCGCATGATTGCCCGCGCCGGCTCGCCAAACACCGGCCCGGCCGCCGCCGACCAGGTGCCATGACGCTCACGCATCATGCGCGTGTGCTCCAGAAAGTGAATCGCGAAATCCACCGCCAGACCCAGCGCCAGCGCCGACAGCACCGCCACCGGCATGTCGTAGTCCTTGCCCACCAGGCCCAGAGCGCCGTAGAGGAAGGCAATCGTGATGGTCAGCGGCACCATGCTCAGGATGCCCCACAGGGCCGAGCGGAAGAGGATCGTCATCATCAGGAAGACGACGAGGAAGCTGCCCAGGAAGGACCCCAGCATGCCCCAGACCATCTTCTCCTGCCAGACCACATTGATGTAGGTCAGGCCGAACCAGTCGTGCCGGAGCCGCACCGGCGGCGGCGTCGCCGCGATGTACGCATCCACGGCCTCGACCACCGCGGCCATGTCGACGTTGTCGCCGCTGCGCAGTTGCAGCCACAGCGAGGTGGTCTGGTAATCCGGCGTGACGAAGTGCCCGAGGTCCTGCGGCCGGTGGCTGTTCTGGTAGGTGATCAGGCACTGGCCCACCGCCTCGGGCGTCGCCGGAATCGCAAAGCGCTCCTCGGCGCCCTCAAAGAGCTCGCGGTGGACCGTCTTGACGATGTCCGCCAGGGAGTTGACCTTGCCGACCCGGCCCTGCTGCAGGAGGTGCTTCTGGAGCCCCTCCATGTAGGCCAGCACCGCGGGCTGCTTGAAGGTCTCGCCGCGCAGGGCCTCGCGGTCGATCGCCTCGATCACGGCGTCCCAGGCCTCGAGGTCGTCATCCGCGGCCGCGCCGGCCAGCTCGCTGGCGCGCTCATTCAGCGCCGCGAAGAACGCCTCCGCGCTCGGCGTCGACTCCAGCAGGCCCGCAGCCGCGGCCTCGAGGGCGGTCACCGCCTTGGCCGCACCCGGGCCCGCCTCGGCCCGCAGGCGCGTCTGGAAGGCCTCCCAGGCGGCACGGGCGGTGCGCGCTTCGGCCGGCGTCGCCAGGACCAGGTGTGCCATGTAGGTCCCCCCGAAATGCTCGTTCAGCACACGGTCGGCGACCCGTATCGGGTGGCTCCGGGTGAACCACTTCACCGGGTTGTCATTCACCTGGATGCGCGAGATCCCGTAGATCGCCACCGCCAGGACCGCCACGGACAGCGCCAGGATCAGCCGCGCCCGGCGGTAGGTCAGCCGCCCTGTGGCCACAAGCAGCCGCGACAGCCTCGAGTCCTGCGCCTCCTGGTCGGCACTGCTGCCCGCACGCGCTCCGAAGTTCTCCAGGAGCCGTTCCGGCAGGAGGACCACGAAGGCAGGGATGAAGGTCATCGTCAGCACCCACGCCATGGCTACACCCAGAGCACAGAAGAGCCCGAAGACCTGCACCGGCGGTATCGGCGTCGTCGCCAGCGAGGCGAAGCCGGCGATGGTCGTCAGCGAGGTGTAGAGCATCGCCATGAACAGGGTGTCCATGACCTCGAGGACCGTGCGGCGACGGTCATGGCTGGCATGATAGCGATCGAAGAACAGCGACAGGATGTGCACCGAGTCCAGCACCGACATCGGCATGATGAAGATCGGGATCATCGAACTCATGATGTGGATCGTCTGGCCGGTGACAATCAGCAGGCCCATGGTCAGAATCACCGCCACCACCGCCAGGATCATCGGCGCCGTGATCAGCACCGGCTTGCGGAAGAACCACCACAGCAGGAGGAAGATGATCAGCATCGCCAGCGGCGCCGAAATCGCCATCTGCACGAACATCTCCACGCCGAAGGTGTCCTCGGCCACCGGCAGGCCCGTGATGTGGTAGCGCTCGTCACCCTCAAGACCGGCGATGCGCTCACGCAACTTGGCGTAGACCTTGTAGCTCTGGTCTTTCGAGGTCAGCGGCAGATACAGACAGAGGGCCTTGCCGTCTTCCGACACCAGGGTCCCGTTAAGGAAAGGAATACGCTGCGCCTTGGCGCGGATGGCCAGAGCCTCCTCATCGGTCGCGGGCGGCTCGGCCATCAGCCACGAGAAGCGCACCTCGCCCGGCCCGCCGGGTTCGATGCTGTCCACCGTGTTCGGCGCAATCAGGTCGACCGCGATGACGCCGGCCTGACGCGAGGGGTCCCGCGCATCCGGCCAGACCAGGGTCTCGGAAAACACCGCCAGATCATAGATGCGCCGCAGCGAGGCCGGGTTGAAGACGCCCTCGGGATGGACGTCGTTCACCACCCCCAGCACGACCATGTCATGCATCGCGAACGCCTCTTTCATGTCATGATGAAAGACGCGCACCGCCTCACGCTCGGAGAGCATGTTCTCAGGGTCGGTGTCGACACGGATGCCCGGCAGCCACGGCACCGCCTTGGGAAAAAGACTCGGCAGGGACCCGGCCAGGAGCAGCCCCAGCGTGGCCAGACCCACCAGAACCATCACCCAGCGCGGATGGTCCACCGACCAGCGTACCATCGCCATCCCCAGTGTCTTCATGCGCGATGCCCCCCGTGCCTGCGACCCGACAGCCCCGAGGTCCGGGGCGACCGGTCTGACCTGCCCATTACCCTACGCCCGCCACCGCGCCAGCGCCAGCGCAGCCCCAGACGCCTCAGGGCTGATCGAAGAGCGCGTCAGCGCTCGCCTGGTCACCCTCGTATGGAACTTCGCGTCGTCGCGCTGTCGATGCCGCCCGGCTCGTGGACGCCTTCGCGTCTGTGGACACTCGCGCTCCACACCGGTGGCATGCGATGGTTCGCCTTGCCATGGCCGGCGCCCCGGGCGCCGGAGACGTCGCTGAAGGGGCGCCAGAACCGGACCTCCAAACAGCCCGCAGGCCCTCGGCCTGCGCCTCGATCGCGGCCCTCAGCCCCGGCGCCGTCGCGAGCACGAATCACGTAGGTCCACGGCGCCGTCCGTGGACCTCCCGGGCGACGTCGGCGCCCGGGATACGACTCGCGCAGCGCGTCAGGTTACTTCTTCCGCGGCACGTGGCAGAACCACCAGTCGTAGCCCTCGTACTCCTTCTGCCGCGTCGCCGCGTCCTTCTGACACTTCGGCGGCGGCACGATGATGCGGTCGCCAATCAGCTCGTTGTTCGGCCAGCCCGCCGGAATCGCACCAAAGCGGTCCGACTCCTGTAACGCCTTCACCGCACGAACCACTTCGTCGATGTTCCGGCCGCATGAATCGTGCAGCATGCGACGCTGCCACGGCCGTTCTCTGGTGTTCTGCAATCCTGGAAGAGGTCTCGCCGCAGCCCGTCCCCCCTCGCAAGCACCGCCCCATCGGTCTTTTGCGCGGCCTTGCACGCGCATTGGCATACCCACTGCTAGCACCCGGTGTGATATGTGGTCGTCCGATGCGATTGGCGGCGGATGGGAGCCTGCAGTCAGCGTGAGCGGGCATTGCAGTCCGATGGAGGCCGTCGCTGCGTGCGTCTCGGCGCTGCCGAGAGGCCTGCAACCGGCCCTCGCGGTTGGGCCGAGCGCGAGGCGGCGTGCGGTGTGCGGATCTCGATCAGGAGGGTTCGTGATGACCGTCGTAGTGACAGCCCGAGGCGAGACCGCGGAGGCGGAGGTCGACAGCCGCTTTGGTCGCACCGCCTTCCTGCTCCAGACCGACACGGCGACCGGCGCCTGCCAGGCGCACGGCAACCGCCCCAACCTGCAGGCCGCCCAGGGCGCCGGGATCCAGACCGCACAGCGCGTCGCCGATCTCGCCCCCGACGCCCTGATCACCGGCAACCTCGGCCCGAAGGCCTTCCGCGTCCTGCAGGCCGCCGGCATCCGCGCCTACCGCTGCGCCGGCGGCACCGCCGCGGAGGCGGTGCGGCACTTCCAGGACGGCAAGCTGACGGAGCTGACCGCCGCCAATGTCGAGGGCCACTGGGCCTGAGCCTGCCCCATGCCCCCACCATCGCCCCATACCACGCCTGCCGCCCCGGCCCGGATCACTATCCTGGTCGACAACGCCGTCAACCGCGCCGGCCTGCGCGCCGAGCATGGCTGGGCCGTCTGGATCGAGACGGGCGACCGCGCGGTACTCTTCGATACCGGCCAGAGCGACCTCGTCATCGCCAACGCCGACGCCCTCGGACTGCGCTTTGAGGCCCTCGACGCCGTCGTCCTCAGCCATGGCCACTACGACCACACCGGCGGCCTGGCCGCCGTCCTGGCGCGCGCCCGTGACGGCATCAGGGTCTACGCCCACCCGGCCGCCCTGCAGCCCAAGTACCGTTGTACCCCCGCCGGCAGTCGCCCCATCGGCATCCCGGCCGACGGCCTGGCTGCCCTGCATCGCCCCAGCGTCGACCTGCGCGCGGTCGAGGCGCCGACCGATGTCGCACCCGGGCTGTGGATCTCCGGTCCCGTGCCCCGCCGCCACCCCGAGGAGGTCCCCGAGCCCGGCTTCAACCTCGACCCGGCCGGCCGCGTCACCGACCCCCTCGACGACGACCTGGCGCTCTGCCTCGAGACCCCTGCGGGCCGCGTCGTTGTTCTCGGCTGCGCCCACCGCGGCGTCATCGCCACCCTCGACCAGGTCGCGGCCCTGCGGCCAACGGCACGACTCCAGGCCGTCATGGGCGGCATGCACCTGCGCTCGGCCGCACCGTCGACACTGCAGTGGACTGTCGACGCCCTGAAGCACTCCGGCTATGAGCGCTTCCTGCCCGCACACTGCACCGGCCTGCCCGCCGTCGCCGCCCTCTGGGCCGCCTGCCCGGGGCAGTGCAGCGAGGCCGGCGTCGGCAAGAGCACCGTCGCGGTCAACCTGGCCGTGCCCATCCTGGCACTGGCCGCTGCACCCACAACGGCCGCCAAGGATGCGGCTGTGACCACCCCAAACCCACCCAAGGAGACTCCCATGCGCCTGGCAATCCCGATCGCTGACGGCCGACTGTCCATGCATTTCGGACACTGCGAGAGCTTCGCCCTGATCGACGTCGACCCGGCCACCAAGGCCATCCTCAAGGAGGAGACCCTCACCGCTCCTCCGCACGAGCCCGGGCTCCTGCCGCGCTGGCTCGCTGAGAAGGGCGCCACCGTCATCATCGCCGGCGGCATGGGCCAGCGTGCTCAGGGGCTCTTCGCCGAACAGGGCATCACGGTCATCGTCGGCGCCCCCGCCGAGGCCCCGCAGGCCCTGGCAAAGGCTTATCTCGCGGGTACCTTGAAGACCGGCAGCAACGTCTGCGATCATTGAGGACTGAACGACGTTCCCCCGGGCGGCCCGTCGGCGCCGCCCGGGGGGCGTAGCGCTCACGAGGCCGTTGTCGGCAGCGCCTGCCGACGACATCCATCGCGCGAGGTCATGCCATGCAGCAGGTCGCCGTACTCGGAGCCAGCGCCAAACCCGAACGCTACAGCTACCAGGCTGTGGCCCTCCTGAAGGCCGCCGGCCATGCCGTCTATCCGGTGCACCCCGCCCTGGAGACCCTGCAGGGCCTGCGCGCCTACCATCGCCTCAGCGAGATCCCGCAGGCGCTCGACACGATCACGGTCTACCTCTCCCCACAGCACTCGTCGGCCCTCACCGACGACATCATCGCGGCCCGGCCGCGACGCGTCATCCTCAACCCCGGCGCCGAGAACCCGGACCTCGCCCGGGACCTCACCACCGCCGGCATCGCCGTTGTCGAGGCCTGCACCCTGGTGCTCGTGCGCACCGGTCAGTTCGACCTCAGCGCCGGCTGAGCCGCCGCGGTCGCGAACGACCGCGGCGGGCAGCGCCCCGCGGTGCGGGTCACTTCTTGGCGAACTGGGCGTCGAAGGCCAGCGCGCTGGGCTTGAAGTCCATGTCGCGAACGAAGGCGCATGCCTCCGTGGCGCCGTGGATGCGGTCCATGCGTGAGTCCTCCCACTCCACCGACAGCGGGCCGCTGTAGCCGATGTCGTTGAGCGCCACGATGATCTCTTCGAAGTTGACGTCGCCGCGGCCGGGCGAGCGGAAGTCCCAGTAGCGCCGCGGGTCGGCGAAGTCGATATGCCCGCCGAAGACGCCCACCGTGCCATCGCCATGGCCCCACCAGGCATCCTTGACATGGGCATGGAAGATGCGCGGCCCGAAGGTGCGCAGGAAGCGCACGTAGTCGACGCCCTGGTAGCCGAAGTGCGACGGGTCGTAGTTGAAGCCGAAGGCCGGGTGGCCATCGAGGGCCTCGAGAGCACGCTCAGCCGAGGCGATGTCAAAGGCAATCTCGGTGGGGTGGACCTCGAGGGCGAAGCGCACGCCGCAGTCAGCGAAGACATCGAGGATCGGCTTCCAGGTCTTGGCGAAGGCCTTGTAGCCATCGGCAATCTGGCTGGGAAGGCATGGCGGGAAGGAGTAGAGCAGGTGCCAGATCGGCGAACCGGTGAAGCCGGCCACCACCGAGATGCCGAGATTCGCCGCCGCCTTCGCCGAGGCCTTCATGCTCTCAATCGCCCAGGCACGCGCCGCCGCGGGCTGACCGCGGACCTCGGCCGGCGCAAAGGCGTAGTGGCGGTCGTCGAGGACGTCGCAGACCAACTGCCCGGCAAGATGATTCGAAATGCACCAGCACTGCAGGCCGTGCGCCGCCAGGATGGCCTTCTTGTCATCGCAGTAGGCCTTGCTCTTGGCCGCCTGGAAGACATCGAAGTGATCCCCCCAGCAGGCCAGCTCAAGGCCGTCGTAGCCGATCCCGGCCATAAGTTTGGCCACGTCCGCCAGCGGCATGTCCGCCCACTGACCGGTGAAGATGGTGACGGGACGTCCCATAGCACACGCTCCTTCTGTTGCCTGTAGCCAATCGGCGACCTGCGGCGGCCTCTCCAGGCGCCACACCCTATACTGACACGGCGCACCCTGAGCCGCAAGCCGCCCGACATGAAAAAGCCCCGCCGGGCGGATCTTCCTCCACTGGCCGTTACCTGCCAGTGACGGAAGCTCCGCTTTGCGGGAGACTTACGGCTCCGCCGCTCCGAGGATCCTCTTCCCAGGCGGGAGGACAAGGATCACGACAAGGATCACGACAAGGATCACGACAAGGATCAGGACAAAGAACGGAGGGGGTCGTCCCCCTCATAGTCGTGATCCTGATGGTTCATCCGGCAAGTGCGTACTTCATGGCGTGAAACACAGTGGTTTCGGAAAAGAGAAGGAGCATCGACGGAGACTGCCTCCCCATGCCCCAAGGGGGCTGCGTCCCAGAGCCCAGGGTTGCGGTACCTCCGCTACCCTGGGATGGCCCATGGCCATGGGCCCCAACCCCAACGGGGGTTGCGTCGGTCGGATCGCCGGGGGCCGGCGCAACGGCACGATGACGCAACCCCCTTGGGGTTGGATGAGCGGGATGGGATCGGGACCCAGGGTAGCGGCTGCGCCGCAACCCTGGGCTGGAGGACACAATCCCCTTGGGATAGGGGAGCCGCCAGACCAACGCCCTCGTCGAGACCCGCCCGGGGGAGTCCAGGACTGGCGAGATGGACGCCCCCCCGTCGCCACCTGAAGTGCCCAGTTGCCGGAAGAGCCCGACTCGGACCGCAGGACGAGGATCAGGACAAGTATCAGGACAGGGATCACGACAAGGATCAGGACAAGGATCAGGACTAAGAACGCACGCAAACGCCCCCGGGATCGGCGCCATCCCGGCGGGATTCCGAAACGCGGCCGGGGGTCGACGGGCGCGGCAGCGGCAGGACACCCCCCGGATCAGGACAGGTGCGGCTTCTGGATGGCCTCGCGGCGGCGGGCGCAGGCGCGCCAGTGACGCCGGAAGAGCCACAGGCCGACCAGGATGGCGCCGGCGGCGCAGGACCGGGCGAACCAGTTGCCCCAGCGGGTGAACAGGGTCTCGGGCGGCGTCAGGCTGATCGGGACGTCGTAGACACGGGTGCCGCGGATGAAGCGCCGGCCGGTCTCGGGGTCGTGGAGGAGGCCCTCGATGCGCCCGTCGGGCAGGATGAGGCAGGTGTCGCTGTTGTTGCCGCTGCGGAACAGCGGCCGGCGGTTCTCGGCGGCCCGGAAGACGGCGTGCACGAGGTGCTGCCGCGAGCCGGCGCTCTCGGCGTACCAGGCGTCGTTGGTCAGGGTCATCAGGAGGGTGGCGCCCCGGCGGACGAAGTTGCGGCTGATCTCAGGGAAGACGTCCTCGAAGCAGATGTTGGCGCCGGCAAGGAGGCCGGGCCCCAGGTCGAAGAGGGTGTACTCCGACCCCGGGGTCAGATCGCGGCCCATGCCGATCCAGTCCACCAGCCAGGGCAAGTAGCGCCCGAAGGGCACATACTCCCCGAAGGGCACCCGGTGGATCTTGTCGTAGGTCTCGGCCACCGAGCCATCCGGCGCCAGCAGGATGGCGGCGTTGAAGTCCTGCAGGGGCGGCTCCCAGTCGACGCCGGTCCAGCGCGCCTCGGGCAGCGCCCGGGTGTCGATGGCGCCGAGGAGCAGCGGCGTCTGAATCTCGGCCATGAGGGCATCGACGCGGCTCCGGAATGGCCCATACCCGAGCGGCGCCGGCACGGCACTCTCAGGCCAGACGACCAGGTCCGGGCGCGCCACCGGGACGACCTGACGGGTCAGGCCGGTGTAGACCTCGACCGCCTCATTGAACTGCTCCTCGGTCCAGACGCGGCACTGGGGGATGTTCCCCTGCACCGCCAGGACCCGCAACGACGCCTCCGGTGCGGGCACCGTCGGCGCCAGCCGCGCGGTACCCATGGCCAGGACCAGGGCCGCGCCGAGGGTCATCGCCGGAGCCCGACCGGAACGTCGCGACGTGCCATAGCGGACGCCATGCCACCAGGTCAGAGCCATCTGCGCCAGGGCGAGGTTGGACACCATCAGCAGGGCGCTGATGCCGGCAACACCGGTGAAGCAGGTTAGCGACAGGAGCGCCGGACGCTGCCACTGGCTGATGCCGAGGTCATTCCAGGGGAAGCCGGTGAACAGCCAACTGCGCAGCCATTCCAGGCCAACCCAGAACAGGCTGCTGCCGAGGATGAGGGCGCTCTGACGCCAGCCGGTGGGCACCCGGCACAGCGCCGGCGGCGGCTCGCCCGCGGGCGCCGCCCGGAGAGCGCCGGCCAGGGCCACGGTGAGCGCGTACCACGCCGCCGGGAAGCAGGCGCAGTAGATGGCGAGGAGGACCCCGGCAGCAAAGCCTATCTCATTGAGCCAGAAAAGATTCGGTACGCAGTAGACGAAGCCGAGGAGGTATCCGGCCAGGAGCCGCTGCGGGCCGCTGCAGGGCGCCGCCGCCAACAGCGCCGGCACCAGTGCACACCACCCCAGCCAGTCCCACTCCAGGGGCGCGTAGGACGCCGAGAGGAGCAGCCCCGACGCCGCCAGACAGCAGACCTGCACCGCCACCGGACGCCAGCCGGTCAGCCGGCGCAGATTGGCACCGGTCGCCGCCGGCTCCGCCGGGGGCTCCTGGCGGCGCTCAGGCTTGCCTGAATGGCGGTGACGCATCCCCTGCCCCCGTGGCCGATTACATGCTCTCGAGCGTCTGGATCGTCAGGGTCGAGAGGCCGTCCTGGAGGATATCCCGGACCAGGACGCTCAGAGCCAGGCGGGCCTGGCGCTCGGCCGGCGTCGGCGCCGACAGCACCGGGCAGCTCCGCCAGAACCGGCTGAAGTCCTTCGCGAGATCGAGGAGGTAACCCGCCAGGACGGCGGTGTCCAGCTCGGCCGCGGCCTTCTGGACCGTCTCCGGGAACAGCGCGCAGCGCAGGGCCAGGCTGCGCTCTTCGGGCGCGCCCAGGACCGACCAGTCGACGGCGCCCGCCGGGCTGTTGCCGGCCTTGCGCAGCACCGACGAGATGCGGGCGCAGGCGTAGAGGACATACGGCCCCGTGTCGCCCTCGAAAGTGATGCTCGCCTGCGGGTCGAAGAGGATCGTCGTGCGCGGGCTGACCTTCAGGAGCATGAACTTCAGCGCGGCCAGGCCGATGGCACGGGCTCGCTCGTCGAGGTCCGCGGGGACCTCCTCGCCGGCACGCTCCAGCGTCGCGGCGCGCGCCAGGGCCTCCATCTCGGTCACCAGGTCGTCGGCGTCGACGACGGTGCCCTCGCGGCTCTTCATCTTGCCCGAGGGCAGGTTGACCATGCCGTAGGCCATGTGGACCAGGCGGTCGGCCCAGGGGTAGCCGAGGGCCTTGAGGATGGCGAAGAGGACCTGGAAGTGGTAGATCTGCTCGTCGCCCACCACCCAGATCTGCTGATCCGGGTCGTAGTCGCGCTGCTTCAGCAGGGTCGTGCCGATGTCCTGCGTGACATAGACGCTGGTGCCGTCGCTGCGCAGCACCACCTTCGAGCCGAGCTTGGCGTCGTCGAAGGCCGGTAGGTCTCCGCGAAGCCGTCGAAGACCCAGCCATTCATGGTCTCCCAGAGGGCGCGCACCTCGGCATCGCCGCGCTCCCAGGCCACGAGCATATCCTGGGCGGCGCGGCCGATCTCGGTCTCGAGGAAGAGGTCATCAGCGGAACGCTCGGCCAGGTCGGGGCGGTCCTTGCGCAACGCCTCCAACTGCCGGCGGAACTCGGCATCGAAGCGCACGTAGTAATTGCCGACGAGGTGGTCGCCCTTGATCCCGAGCGACTGCGGCGTCTCGCCCTGGCCAAAACGCTGGTAGGCCAGCATGCTCTTGCAGATGTGGATGCCGCGGTCGTTGACCAGGTTGATGCGGCTGACCTGGTGGCCGACCCGGCGCAGCAGCCCGGCGGTCGCCATGCCG
>JAGVUW010000786.1 GCA_019136035.1 Verrucomicrobiota bacterium
GCCTGAGCGGCAGGTGGCTTCGGGGGCGTCGTGCAGAGGCGTATCGACAGCGAGTATGTGTGCCACGAAAGCAGCGATTCGCGCGGCCCTCTGTGGTCGCCATCTCGACGATCTGCGGCGGCGTCTGAAGGGCCTGCCGATCGAGGTCGTCACCGAGGCGCCGGACATCGTCCTCTGCTACGGGGGCGACGGTTCGTTGCTGGGTGCCGAGCGCGTCTGGCCGGGTGTGCCGAAGTGCCCGATCCGGGATGTGCGCCGCAACCCGAAGTGCCCGGTGCATGGCGAGGAGCAGGTCCTGGCGATGCTGGTTCAGGGCGAGCTGCGGGCCTCGTCGCTCGTGCGGTTGCAGGCCGAGGCTCCCGATGGCACTCGCCTGCAGGCGATCAACGACGTCGCCATCGCCAAACAGAACGCCGCCAGCGCTGTGCGCACGCGGGTGTGGCTCGACGACGAGCTTTTTCAGCCGCAGAACATCGGTGACGGTCTGCTGGTGGCGACGCCGTTCGGCAGCACCGGCTACTACCAGAGTATCACGCGGGGGTGCTTCCGGACCGGGATTGGCCTGGCGTTCAACAACTCGATGACCTGGCAGGGCTACATCGTGATGCCGGCGGAGACCCAGATTCGGGTTGAGATTCTGCGCGGGCCGGCCCTGCTGCTGGTGGATAACGACCCATCGCGGGTGTGCCTCCAGGACGGTGACCGGCTGACCATCCGTCGCGGTGAGGGCACCACGACGGTCTATGGCATGGATATCTTCCGCTGTCGAGACTGCTATCGGCTCCGCCAGGATGGCGTCTGAGCCGAACCGGTGGCGCGGCCTCGGGCGGAGCGCCGGCGGTGGTGTCTGGGAGGCGAACAAGGATGTCGTTCATGGTTCGCAGTGCGGTGGTCTTCGGGCTCGCCTACCTGGTGGGCAGTGTGCCGTGGGGCCTCCTCATCGGCAAGTTCAACGGGCTGGACATACGCTACCACGGCAGCGGCAACATCGGCGCCACCAACGTCCGGCGTGTGCTTGGCCGCGACTGGGGTGCGGCCTGTTTCATCCTGGACTTCATGAAGGGCCTGGTGGCCGTCTGGGTGGTTGGCGTGCACATCGGCCCGGAGTTCTCGCTGTCGCCCGAGCTGGGCAAGATCCTGGCGGCGGGCGGGGCGGTGGCAGGCCATGTCTGGCCGGTGTGGCTGGGGTTCAAGGGCGGCAAGGGCGTGGCGACGACGCTGGGGGCGCTGGTGGCGGTCTCCTGGCTGGCGGTGCTGATTGCGCTGGTGACCTGGGTGCTGTGCTTCCTGTTGACGCGCTATGTCTCGGTGGCCAGCCTGGGCGCGGCGGCGATGCTGCCGGTCGGGCATGTCATCTCGGGTTTGGTCCGTGATCACCGTGTCGTGACGCCCTCGCTGCTCCTGCTGACCGTCCTGGCCGCGGTGATTATCTACCGTCATCGGTCGAACATCGAGCGGCTTCGCGCCGGCAATGAGTTCCGCTTTGGAACGGCGAGGTGATTTCGGATCATGGTTGCGGCAGTTCTCAGTGATGGCGGGTGGGGCACGGCCCTGGCCCTGACGCTTCTTGGCAATGGGCACCGCGTGACCCTGTGGGGTCCGTTTGCCGACAATATCGCGGCGATGCGTGCGGCGCATGAGAACGCCCGATTTCTGCCGGGTGTGGCCCTGCCGCCGTCGCTGGTTCTGAGCGGCGATCTGGCGGAGGCGGTGGCCGGGGCCGACCTGCTCGTGCTGGCGGCGCCGGCGCAGTACGCGCGGTCGCTGATGGAGCGTCTGCGCGACCTGCCTCTGGCGTCACAGCCGCTGGTGGTCAATGTCGCCAAGGGCATCGAGGTGGGCAGCCTGCTCAGGATGAGCGAGCTGGCGCGTGCGGTCCTGGGGCCGCGGCGGTATGCCGTGCTGTCGGGTCCGAGTCACGCCGAGGAAGTCGCGCGCGGCATCCCTACAGCGGTGGTGGCGGCCTCGGCCGAGGCGGCGGTGGCGCAGGCGGTGCAGGCGGCGTTCATGAGCGACGTCTTCCGCGTCTATACCTCGGATGACGTGGTCGGTGTCGAACTGGGCGGCGCCCTCAAGAATGTCCTGGCCCTGGCGGCAGGGGTCTGCGACGGCATGGGCTTTGGCGACAACACCAAGGCGGCGCTGATGACCCGCGGCATCGTCGAGATGGCGCGTCTCGGGACCGCCTTCGGGGGGCGCCCGGAGACCTTCAGCGGTCTCAGCGGCATGGGCGATCTGATTGTCACCTGCACCAGCCGTCACAGCCGGAACCGCCACGTCGGCGAGGAGCTCGGACGCGGCGCCAGGCTTGAGGAGATCACCCGTGCCATGGGCGGCAAGGTGGCCGAGGGCGTTGCCACCACCGATAGTGCCTACGGGCTGGCCCGGCAGGCCGGGGTTGAGACGCCGATCATCGACCAGGTCCACGCCGGGCTCTACGAGGGCCGCGACCCGCGCACGGCCGTGCGCGAGCTGATGACCCGCGATGCCAAGCCCGAGCGGCTCTGAGGCGGTTCGGTGCGGATCGCGGTTGTCCTGCCGGCGGGGGAATCTCAGCAGTGTTCAGCATGACGTCCATGGTTTCCGGGGGGCGCCGGTCCGGCCTGTGGCTGACGTGTCTTGTCGGGTCGCTCGGGCTGGCCCTGTCGGCGTCGCGTGCCGCCGCGGCGCCGGACCTTGCGCCGACGGCGAGCGCCACGGCGCCGGTCGAAGGCGTCGCACCGGCGGCGCCGGCCCGACC
>JAGVUW010000537.1 GCA_019136035.1 Verrucomicrobiota bacterium
GGTGAGGACGGGCGGGAGCATATGCCGCATGGAGACGGCGAGCATCATCTGGTGGTAGAGGGTGCGGTACTGCTGGAACTTGGCGTTGCCGGTGGTCTCGCCCTCGAACTCCTTGAGGGCTTCGTGGGCGGTGGTCAGCATGGGCGTGTCGAGGTTCGACTTCTGGGACAGCGGCGGGTCGATGCCGATCTGGTGGATCTGTTCGGGCATGGCCGCGATGCGGGCGTCGAACTGGGCGCGCTCGCTGGTATCGTCGAGGAGTTCCTGCGAGATGCGCCCCGAGATCTGAGTGCGGACGTCCTTGGCGTCGACGGCGAAGTCGCGGTGGTTGAGCAGGGTGATAATGGTGACGCCGATGAGGACGTAGAAGATGGTGGTGACCGAGCCGCGCCAGGTGCCGAGCAGCCCGGCCATCTTCTGCTCATGCGGGCTCTTGGCGGTGGTGGAGGTGCCGGCGCCGATCCAACTGGCGCGGTGGAAGACCGTGGCGAAGACGGTGATCGCCACCATGAAGAGGTTGAAATCGCGCAACTTCGAGAGGTCGTACGGGTTCAGGAAGCTCTCGCCGGCGACGCGGTCCATCATCACCGGGACGATCTGGTCACTCCAACTGAACTTCCATAGAATGAAGACGACGAAGGTGGCGATGAGGGGGAAGCAGAGCATGCCCTGGACGGCGTCGGTGATGATGCCCATCATGGTGCCGCCGAGGCAGATCAGGGTGATGGCGATGCTCAGGCAGAGGACCACGACGATCATGAAGGTCGGGATGGTCACGCCGGCAACCGAGACGGTGGTCGGCAGGTCGAGGTAGTAGATGAAGAAGCGCGCCGCGATGGCCGGCATGATCATGTTGGCCAGCATCTCCGAGATCGAGCGCAGAGCCGCGGCGAAGATGCGGAAGGGCCGGTTGTAGCGCATCTCGAGGAACTGGCCCAGCGACATCGCCTTGGTCTCGCGGAAGCGGTAGGTGCAGTAGCCGAAGAGGCCCATGACCACCCCAAGCGGCCCGGTGATGTGCTGCCAGAAGGCCAGCGCAAAGCCGGTCTTGTAGTGGACCTCGACGTAGGCGGCCAGACCGATGATCGAGAGGGCATTGGCAACGTCGCCAACACAGATGACATAACGACCGCAGACGCGTCCTGCCGCCAGGAAGTCGGCGACGCCGTGGACCAGTTGTCGCGAGTAGAAGCCGACGCCCAGAAGAGCCAGTACCGGAAGCACTACGATCAGCCAGTCATACCACGCCATAGTCCGCTCTCCAGGGTGTTGGCGCGGCCGCTGCGAGGTCGTCGCGCCGTGGCCCGTGCACAGACCTGCCGTGGCCGGTGCCGGGATGCGCCGCCTAGCATAGCGCCTCAACGCCGCATCGCCAGGTGGCGCGCCCCCCGGCCCGCCGGATGACCGGCCGGAAGACGGCGACCCGCCGGACCGGTCTGACCGGTCTGACCGGTCTGACCGGTCTGACCGGACTGACTCATCCGGCCGGTCCCACGGCTGTCGGCTCCGCGCCTCACGATCCCGGGCGGCGCGGGAGTCATGGCCCCGGCCGGCGCTCCAGGCGGAGGCCGCCCAGGCGGGCGCCATCCTCGCGGGTACGCACGCGGATGGTGTGCTGCCCGGCGGTCAGGGTCAGGCTGGCGGCCTCGACCTGCAGCCAGGCCTCCAGGGTGCCCTGATTGCCGAAGGAGCGGTCTGGTCCGTCGTCGACGCCGATGTAGAGGGAGTTGCCCTCGCCGTCAATCCAGAAGACGTCGGCCAGGATGGCGTAGCGGCCGGCGACGGGGAGGTCGACGGTGAAGCGTGCCAGGCCGCCCTCGGGGCGGTCCTGCGGGCGCGGTTTGAGTTCGGTCTGGGGCGTGCGCGGGGTGTGCAGGCAGGGCCTGCCGGCGAGGGTCTCCAGGACCATCGGCGCCACGACCTCGGCCTGGGCGGGCTCGAGGCGGAGCTCGACGAGGCGGTCCAGGGCCATCGCCTCGACGCTGAGGCGGCGCGTCTCGGTGCGGCCGTCCGGTCGCGTCAGGGTGACGACGACGGGCACACTGGCGCGGCCCGCGGGCGCGGTCGTGCGCAGGGCCGTCTGGAGGACCTGCTCCCCACCGGGGGGCAGGGCGATCGGCGCCGTCGAGGCGACCTCGAAGGGCCCCTGGGCTGTCGCCGCGACCGCCGCCTGGAGGCCCTCGCCGCAGGTGTTGCGCAGGCGCAGGCGCAGAGTCGGGTCCTGCCCGGGTGCGGCGGTGACGGCCTCGGTCTCGAGGATGACCTCGGCGGGTGTCAGGAGCGCGGCGATGTGCCCGAGTGCCTGGGGGTACCAGCTCATCGCGCGGACATTGGCGCCGGTCTGGCGGCAGAGCGCCAGGGCGACGTCGCCGTACCACGGGTCGTTGCTGAAGCGGTGCGCGTAGGTCAGGGCCGAGAGGCACTGGTCGGTGGCGCCGAAGGTGCGGCTGTTCTGGGGGCTCTGCTTGTACCAGAAGGTGCCTTTGGCGCCCATGGGCTCGGTGGTCATCCAGGCGGCGATGCCGACGCAGGCGCGGCGTACGGCCGGGTCTTCGGTGAGGTTGGCCCAGCGCCCGAGGCCGCGGCCGACGATGCCATGCATGAAGGTCGAACCGCCCTCGTAACTGGGCTGTTCGGAGATCGGCACCGAGACCACGCCGCGGAGGGGGTCCTGCCAGGCGATGATCCAGTCGGCGATGGTCTGGCCGGCCCGCATGAGCCGCGGGCTGGGCACGGCG
>JAGVUW010000573.1 GCA_019136035.1 Verrucomicrobiota bacterium
CGGGCGGCGTCCGACGCCGCCGTGCCAGGGCCACCCGCAGCGGCGTCGACAGAGCCCGCCGCGGCGCCCTCCGGCGCGGCCGAGGGCGGCGGCGCACCGACCGCGGCGGTCGCCGCCGCGCTCCAGCGGCCTGACCGGCAGACCTCGCTCAACATGCAGGCGGCCGCGTAGACGTGCGCGCAGGCGTCGTTGACATAGCCGCAGGAACACGAGCGCCGCCAGCGCTGGCCATCCCAGCGCCAGGTGGCCTGGTGCGTGCCAAGCTCGAAAACCAGGCGGGAGTCGTCCCACGACAGGCGCTTGCGACGCTCAATGCCGAGAAAACGATAGGCCAGGCGCCGAATGCCCTCGGGGAACTGCGCCCGGACCTCGCTCTCCGCCGGCCAGTGCGCCAGCCACGACGGCGCCGTCTCGGGATGATCGACTGTGGGCTTGCTCGGCATGACGGTGGATCTGGGTCAACCCCACGGCCGCGCCGGCGTCACGCCGACGGCCACAGGCGCCGCCGGCAGCCTGGGGCCATCCGGCGACGCGCCGCATACACCGGCGGCCGCGCCGACGTCACCCCAGTCGCGGCCGCCGTGGCGGGATGCCCTCAATCGGGCTCTTTACCACCGGTCTTCAGCGCCGACGCCTGGCCCGCCGCGGCGCCATCCTGGTGCAGGTCCGACCAGTCGACCGACCACACCGGCCGCCGACGGAAGGGCTGCTTGAAGGCATTCTGCACCACGCCGCGGCGCTCCAGCGAGATCATGCAGGCACGCGTGCAGCCGCGCGCGCCGCAGACGGCCTGTCCGGTGTTGTAGAGATTCCGCGGCTTCTTGTTGAACGGCGTCCATGGCGACTGCGTCACGCCGTTGCCCTCGCCGCCGGGCAGGTAGCTCGCCTCCGGCGTCAGCGCCATGTCGGTCGGCAGGCCGCCCGTGAAGACCACCGCGCAGCGCTTGCAGTCGATCTCGCCCCACTCGACCTCGTGACCGGCCAGGGTGGTCCGGATCGTCTTCACGCCCGAGATCGCCTGGCCGGGGCAGTCCCGCACGCAGGCCATGCAGCGGTTGCAGAGCTTCGGCCCGTCGGTGTCCGGATAGAGCGGGTCGGGCTCGAGCTCCATGTCGGTGATGATGATGCCGACCCGCTGCCGCGGCCCGAACTGCGGCGTCAGGAGCATCTTGCTGTAGCCGATCTCGCCCAGGCCGCAGAGGTAGGCCGCGAAGCGCAGGTGGATCATCACATCCGGCGAGGCCTGGCCCGGCCGCACCGGACGGCTGTAGTTCGCGCGCAGGCCGCCCTCGTTGTCGATCGCCCGCCAGTCGGACTGGTGCCCCATCGGCACGGCCTCGAAGCCCTCGTCCTCGATCGCCTTGGCCATGTTGATCACGGTCATCGGCATGTAGAGGTAGGTGATGCCGCCGTAGCCCATCGCCGAGTAGTTGCTGAAGTACGTCCCTTCCTCGATGCCGCGCAGGCTGCCGCGCATCACCCGGAAGCCCATGGCAATGACGCTGCGCGCCTCCGGCATGATCTGCCGGGGCAGCGGCGCGCCCTCCCAACGCTCGATGTTGCCAACGCCGACAATGTCGGCGCCAAACGCGCGCGCCATCTTCTTGACATCTGCTGAGGTCATCGTGTGCCGCTCCATGCGCCGCCAGAAACACCGTGGGCAAGACAGGCACAGTGTAGCAACCCGTGGCGCCCCTGTCAACTGCGCCCAGGCGCCGGGCACACCGCCGAGCCCCGACGCAGAACTCAGAACTCAGAACTCAGAACTCGGAAGAAGGGAACGCCCAACTCCGAACTCCGAACTCCGAACTCCGAACTTCGAACGCCGAACACCCCCGACCCTCGACCCCCGACCCTCGACCCCCGACCCTCGACCCCCGGAAGCCGCCGCCGCCCTGCGGCGTTGCGGTCGGGCCGCCCCGGCGCCATATTGGCGTGGTGTTCAGGATCGCGGGCCACGCGACCCGCTCCGGCCGCGCCGGAGCCCTCCGGCGGCGGCAGCCGCCGACGCGGCCGGCCAAGACCCCGAACCCCACGCCCCGGGATGGGCTCGGGACGCCCCTACCGCCAAAGCAGGTTCAGACATCATGACGCGTCAGGCTGTGATCTTCGGCGCCGGCAACATCGGCCGCGGTTTCATCGGACAGCTCTTCAGCGAGTCGGACTACAGGGTCACCTTCGTCGACGTCGACAAGGACCTCGTCGCCGCCCTCAACCGCGATGGGGCCTATCACCTGCAGACTGTCTTTAACGAGGATATACGCGATCTGCGCATCGGCCCCGTGCAGGCCATCCACGGCAGCGACCTCGAGGCCGTGGCGGCCGCCGTCGCCAGCGCCGATATCGGCGCCACCGCCGTCGGCGCCGGCGCCCTGAAGTTCGTCGCCCCCGGCATCGCCCGGGGTATCGCCCGCCGCGCCGCTCAGGCCGCACCCCCCATCAATTTCATCATCTGCGAGAACCTCAAGGGCGCCGCGCAGATCACCCGCGACCTCGTCAAGGCCCAGCTCGATGCCACCCACCACGACTACCTCGAGAAGGCCGTCGGCTTCGTCGATACGGTCATCGGACGCATGGTCCCCATGCCCACGCCGGAGATGCGCGCCAAGGACGTCAGCTTCATCCGCGTCGAGCCCTACAAGGAGCTCCCCGTTGACCGCCAGGGCTTCCGCGGTGAGATCCCCGCCATCACCGCCATGACCGCCGAGAGCCACTTCGCCCTGTTCACCGCCCGCAAGCTCTACATCCACAACTGCGGCCATGCCCTCCTGGCCTACACCGGCTACCTCCATGGCCATGAGTACGGCTACGAGGCCCTCGCCAACCCGGCCGTGCACCGCCTCCTCGACCGCGGCCTCGCCGAGAGCGTCGGCGGCATCGTCGCCGCCTACGGCTGCCCCCGGCAATGGCTCGAGGACCACGTCAGCGACCTCCTGAAACGCTTCGCCAACCGCGTCCTCGCCGATACCATCTTCCGCCTCGGCCGTGACCCGGTCCGCAAACTCCACCCCGCCGACCGCCTCGTCGGCGCCGCCACCCTCGCCCTCAAGACTGGCGCCGTGCCCACCCACCTCGCCTGGGGCATCGCCGCCGCCCTGCGCTTCGACCCGGCCGAGGACCCGGTCGCCGTCGGCGTCCAGAAGCAGCTCCGCGACCAGGGCTTCGACGCCACCCTGCAGCAGATCACCGGCATCGACCCGGCCTCGGACCTCGGAAAGGCGGTCGCCAACGCCTTCGCCGCCCTCGGCAACGACCCCCGCACGGAATGCCCCGGCTGACAACCGCGAAGGGAACCGATCATGCCCCCACGCAGGAAGAAGGGCCCCGCCAAGGGCCAGAATGACCAGGGCTGGGTGTTCCTGGGCAAGACCGGCGGCGACCGCCCGGCTGAGCCGGATGGTGACGGCGACGATATCTCCATGGCCGATATCGAGGAGGCGTTCCGCGAAAACCCCAGAATCCTCGAACAGCTCAAGGCCCTCACCGAGCAGGCACTGCAGGCGTTCACCGAAAAGCACGGCCGACCGCCTAACGAAGAGGAATTCCTCGCCGAACTCGGCTTCGACGAGGACGACGAGGACGCCGAGGGCGTCGCGAACTTCCTGGACGGAATCTTCGACGATATCGACGACGACGACCTAGAAGCCTTCCCCCTGAACGGCGACGAGGACGACGAGGACGAGGACGAAGGGGAGGACGAGGAGAACGCGGACGGAGACGACACCCCGCCCCCGGCCACCGGCCGCGGCCGCCGGCGCTGACACGCCGCGGCTACGGCGTCATCCCCGGCGCGAAGTCACGTAGGCCCGCGGCGCCGTCCGTGGACCCCCCGGGCGCCGGCAGCGCCCGGCGAGAGCGCCACTCGGCTCGTGGCGCCCACTGGCCCGTGGCGACTCCGGGGCAGGTCCACGGGCTGGCGCCCGTGGACCACCTGCCGGGCGCCTCAGGCGCCGGCGTCGAGACGACGCTCGTACTCCGCGTCAATCCGGCAGGCCGGGCCCAGCGCCGCCGCCAGCGGGTCGTTGTCCTCCGCCGAGAAGCCGAGGTGCGAGCGCCGCCGCCAGCCCTCGGCGAGGGCGTAGCAGCCCGAGAGCGTCCCGACCTCGCGGGAGAAGTCCTCCATCGTCGTCAGGTACGCATCCATG
>JAGVUW010000599.1 GCA_019136035.1 Verrucomicrobiota bacterium
CTGTGGTCGAGGACAGCGCCGAGCTTCGCGCTGCCCTCGACCGCCAGCGCGAGCGGGTGCGCGCCGGCCAGCACGAGCTGCGCCAGGCCCAGCAGGCCTGGGAGCAGCGCGAACGGGACCTCCGTCGCGAACTGCGCGAGGCCCGCGCCAGCGCCGAGGATGCCGCCGCTCGCGCCGAAACCGCGATCGCCGAGTCGATCCGCGCCTTCAAGGTCGAGGCCCTCGGGCTGTCGGGCGAGCTGAGCCGCCTCGACGAGGCCGCCGGCAATCCGGACGTCGAGGCCCTCCTGAGCCGTGCCGAGCGGGTCCTCGAGGAACAGCGCCAGCACAACCAGGCCCACGGCACCTACGAGAGCCTCCGGGCCCGTATCCGCGCCCTCGAGGCCATGGCCCAGCGCCTCGGCCAGTGCATGGACGAGTCGATACGGGTCCTGCCCGAGGTGCGCCGGCTGCACGCGGCGGTCTGCCGCGAGGGCGAGCGCCTGCGCGCCCTGCTGCCCGAGGTCGAGCCGCCGGTGACCGAGCTGGTGGCGCAGCTCCTCGGGCGCGTGAAACAGGCCGCCGTCGCCGGGCAGGTCTTCGCCGAACTGGACCGCATCGAGAAGCTCCTCGATACTGAGATCCTCGCCGACCTGCTCGGGCCGCAGGGCCAGGAGCAGGTCCGCGCCGCCCTCAGCCGTCGCCGCCGGATGGTCACCGACGCCGTGCATGGGCCGGCGGTGACGCCACCCGCCGTCGCCGCGCCGCGCCGCCCGCGCGAGATCTGGGATGTGCACGAGGCCGTGGCTCAGGGCGCCGCCATGGCGGTGCGCGTCTTCGTCGATGGCTATAACGTCATCCGCCGTACACCCGACCTCGCTGCCCTCGAGCAGCAGGAGGGCCTCGCCCGCGGCCGCGAGGCGCTCTGCCAGCTCTGCCGCAGCCGCGCCCGGTCCTTCGCTCACCTCGAGGTCGTCTTCGATGGCCAGGGCGCCCTCAGCGCCCGCGAGGCCTGCCAGGGCGTGACCGTGGTCTTCTCGCGCGGCCTGCAGGATTCGCAGAATGCCGATGAGTACCTCCTGACACGGCTCTCGCGCTGCCATGACGAGGGCGTGCCCGCCTGGCTGGTCACCGACGACGGCGGCCTGCGGCATGGCGCCGAGCCCTGCTGCCAGGCCTTCATTGCCGTCGCCGACTGGGTGCGTTTCCTGCGCCAGCCGCCGCGTGGCGCGGGCGAGAGGTGAGGGCGGAGGTCAGAGGTCAGAGGTCAGAGGTCAGAGGTCAGAGGAGTCGGGCGTCCTGAGTTCGGCGGTCGGGAGTCGGGCCTCGGGCGTCGGGCGTCCTGAGTTCGGAGTTCGCGGGGAGTCTGCCATGCTGAAGCTGGGTGTTATCGGCCTGAGTGAGGGCAATGGTCATCCGTACTCGTGGTCGGCCATCATCAATGGCGACTACGACGAGGCGGCCATGGCCGACTGCGGTTTCCCGGTCATCCCGGCCTACCTGCGCGCCAACCGTGACACCCTCGGCCTGGACGACGCCCGGGTGACGCACGTCTGGACACAGGACCGCGCCCTCTCGGCGCATGTCGCCCGCGCCAGCCGCATCGACGTGGTCTGCGAGCGCCTCGAGGACATGCTCGGCCAGGTCGACGCCGTCCTGCTGGCGCGTGACGACCCCGAGACCCACGTCGCCATGGCCCGGCCCTTCATCGAGGCCGGCGTGCCGATCTTCATCGACAAGCCGCTGGCCTTCTCGGAGGCGGACCTCGCCTGGTTCGACGAGCAGCAGTCCCGGGGCCGCTTTGTCATGTCGTGCAGTGCGCTGCGCTACTCGGGCGGGGTGCAGTCGGCGCGGGTGCACCTCCCGGATCTGGGGCCGATCGAGCTGGCTGTCGCCGTCGGCACCAAGAGCCTGCGCACCTACGCCATCCACTACCTCGAGGGCCTCTTCGCGCTCCTGGGCGACCCGCCGGCGGTCAGCGTCCGTCACCTCGGCCAGGCCGGCCGCGATGTCCTGCAGATCGAGTTTGCCACCGGCACCATGGCGATGGTCCACGTCTTCCAGGGCCTGGCTCCGGCCGGCGAGCTGAACCTCTACGGCCGCAACGGCTTTCTCAAGGTCGAGCATGGCGGCACCTACCCGATGTTCCGCGCCAGCCTGGTCGAGGCCGTGCGCTCGTTCCGCGCCGGCCGGCCGCGTCTCGACTTCGCGGTAACGCGCAACCTGATGCGGACCCTGATCGGGGCGCGGCGCAGCCTGGAGCAGGGCGGCCGCGCCATCAGCCTGGCCTGAGCGGCGCCGCGGGCGTCATGGCGGTCGTTCCCGGAGGGCATTCCGATGCATGTCAAAGAACTCCTGAGCCTCAAGGGCAAGGTCTGCCTGGTCACCGGCGGTGCCGGCCGCTACGGCCGCTGCATCGTCGAGGCCCTGGCCGAGGCCGATGGCACCGTCGTCACGGCCAGCCGCAACCTGGCCGCCAACGAGGCCGTGGCGGGGGCCTTCCGCGAGCGCGGCCTGGACGTGCACGCCTGCCGCCTCGACCAGGCCGACCACGACTCCGTGCTCGCCTGCAGAGCCTTCCTCGCCGAGCGCTTCGGCGGACTGGATGTCTTCGTCAACAACTCCGTGGCACGACCGATGAAGGGCTACCGCGGACCGCTCGAGCAGTTCGCCGAGTCGATGCGCGTCAATGCCACCGGGATGTTCGATCTGACGCGCGAGATGGCCGACCTGCTCATCGCCCGCGGCGGCGGTTCGATCATTCACATCAGCAGCATGTTCGGACTGTACGGTCCCGACCTCTCGAACTACGAGGGCACCGCCATGGGCGACCCGGCGCCGGACTACTTCTTCCACAACGCCGGCCTGCTGAACCTGGCGCGCTATCAGACCCGCCTCCTCGGCCCGCATGGCATCCGCGCCAACTGCATCTGCCCGGGCGGCCTCGCCGCTCCCGAGATCCAGCCGGAGCGCTTTGTCAGCAACTACACGAAGAAGGTGCCCTGCGGCCGACGCCTGGCCGGCCCCGACGATATCAAGGGCCTGGTCGTCTTCCTGGCCAGCCCGGCCAGCGCCTACATCTCGGGCGAGGCGATCCTCATGGACGGCGGCATGCACACCTGACCCCGGCACGCGGTTCGGGGCGGCGGCCCCTGCCGCCTCCTGGAGGGCGAGCGGCCCCAGGCGCGCAGGCGCCCGCGAGCCGCGGCGGCGTCGGCAGCGCGACAACGCAGAGTGCTATCAGAGGGAGATCGGACCCATGGAGACGCGCATTCTGGGCCGCAGCGGGCTGCGGGTGTCGCTGCTGGGCTTCGGCTGTGTCGAACTCGGCATACCCTACGGCATCGGCGTGCGCAGCCGCGCCGACATGCTCTCCGACGACCAGGCCGTGGCCCAGGCCGTGGCCTTGCTCCAGGAGGCCCTCGAGCGCGGTCTGACCTTCTACGACACGGCCCCCTCCTACGGCACCAGCGAGGCGCTCCTCGGACGGGCCTCCGCCGACCGCCGCCAGGGCGTGGTCCTGTGCAGCAAGTGCCCCGGCCTGACCGGCGAGGACGGCCGCGTCCTTGCCCGCGGCGCCCTGCGCGACCGCCTCATGCCCAGCCTGGAGAACAGCCTGAAGGCGCTGCGCTGCGACGCCCTGGATATCCTCATGCTGCACCGCGTCGACGAGGCTGTCATCGCCAACGACGAGGTCGCCGAGCTCCTGGCCGACCTGAAGGCGCAGGGTCTCATCCGCGCCACGGGCGCGTCGACCTATCCGGGGGGACAGACCGGACGCGTCATCGCCAGCCGGCGCTGGGATGTCATTCAGATCGCGCTGAACCTCCTCGACCAGCGCGAGGCCGCCTGGCTCGACGAGGCCGCCGCGGCGGGGATCGGCGTCGTCGTCCGGTCGGTCCTCTGCAAGGGCATCCTCACCGACCGCGGCCGCGTCCTGCATCCGGCCCTGCGGGCGGTCCAGGAGCACCGCGATCGCCTGGTGGCGGCGGCGCCGCCGGGTGTGGCCCTGTCGGCCTGGGCGACGCGGTTCGCCATGAGCTGCCCCGGCGTCGGTACGGTGCTGGTCGGCATCGACCGCAGCGGCTATCTTGACCAGGCCTGCGCCGTGGCTGCGGCCGGGCCGCTGTCACCCGAGGAGTTCCGCCAAGCCCAGGCGCTGGCCTTCCCCGATCCCGAGTTCATTGACCTGCCCGGCTGGGACCGCCGCGGCTGGTTGACCTGAGGAGAACGCACCATGGCATCCGGCATCAAGCCCCTGCGGCCGCTCCTGCGCGGCCTGTTCGGCGTCGGCGTCCTGATCGTCACCGCCTGGCTGGCCCATGGCTGGTGGCAGCAGCGCCAGCTCGTGCTGGCCGAGAACCAGGCCGTGGAGCTGCAGAATCATTCCCAGTACCCCCAGGCCGCCGCCGCCTACGAGGCCATCCTCCTCAGAGCCCGCGGCAGCCAGGCACAGCGCCTTCGCCACAACGCCGCGGCCTGCTACGTCGCCATGGCCGAGGAGCCATCGCTCAACCGCACCGAGTCCTTCGAGCTCTACCGCAAGGCCTTCGCCCTCGACCCGACTGCCATCACCAACGCCGCCATCCTCGAGCGCCTGCAGTCGCCGCGCTGACGCCGGATCTTCCTCCACCGGCCGTTGCCTGCCGGTTCCGGAAGCTCCGACAGACGGGAGACCTGCGGCTTCGCCACCGACGAGCGGCCTCCCGCAGGCGATCACCAGACGCCCAAGGCGGCCAGTTGCTGGCCGGCCGCCTCGGCCCAGCCGCGGTTGGCAGCCGGGCTGGCCGGGCTCGGGTGGAGGATCCGGCCGACCTCCACCGGATGGCCCCGGAGCGCCTCGCGGGCCCGCTCGAAGGCAAAGCCGCCGATGCCGACCACCCAGGCCGGCCGCAGGATCCCGACCAGCGAGCGCAGGTGCTCGTCGCAGGCCCGCTGGAGGGCCACGCGCTCGGCCGCCGGCAGGGCGTCGGGAGTCAGATTCCGACCGCTCGCGGCCAGGAACATCAGCGGGCAGTAGTTGGCCACGAAGTGCTCGCGAAAGAACGCCTCGGCAGTCCCGAAGCGCTCCGCAAACAGCCCCCAGAGACGCCGGCCGCTGACCTCCGAGCGCCGACACCCAAAGCCATCCACCGGCTTGCTCGGACAGAGCCGCGCCGGCGCGCCGACCAGGCCCACCAGGCCGAGCCAGTCGCGTACCATGCTCACCTCGCCGAAGGGCACGCCGACCTGGGCCATGCCCCAGGGACCCGGGTTCATCCCGAGAAACACGACCCGGCGCGGCGCCGTGGCGCCCCAGCGCGAGAGGTAGGCGCGGTGCGGCTCCCAGGCGTAGTCGAGGGGGTTGTAGACGTAGGCCACCGGCGGCGCAAAGTCGAGCGCGCCGACCGCGTCACGGAGGCGCTGCGCCGCCGCCAGCAGTGCCGCCGCCGGGGCGGCATCGGTGGCGCCGGGCGCCACCGGCGCGGCGTGGGTGCTCGGTGTCGTCGTCATGGGGTCCATGGTCCCAGGGGGCGCCCTTCCTGCCGGCCGCGGTTTCAGACAAACTCGGTCGAGTAGTCTTCCAGCGAGCAGTCGCGGATCTTCCCGACCAGGTCGACCACCTTGCTCAGCACCGCGTTGACGTGGGCCTGCTCGTTGCTCACGGCCACCACGCCCAGGCAGGCGTGGTTCCATACGTCCATGTCGTCGACTTCGGCGACGCCGACGTTGAAGCTCTGGCGCACCCGGTCGCGCAGGCGCTGCACCACGGCGCGTTTCTCCTTCAGCGAGAAGGCGCCGGGGATATCGATCTCGAGAGTGAGGATGCCGACAACCATGCCGCTAACCTAGCCCCACGACCGCCTGCCGCAACCGCGCCCCCAACGCCAGCCGGGAGGGGGAAAGCCCCCAAGGCCGCCAGCGCCGCCAGGGGCGCCAGGGGCGCCGGGGACACCGGGGACACCAGGGACACCAGGGACACCAGGGACACCAGGGACACCAGGGACACCAGGGACACCAGGGACACCAGGGACACCAG
>JAGVUW010000360.1 GCA_019136035.1 Verrucomicrobiota bacterium
GCCGCCCAGGCCGCGGCGCGTGCCGCCGCCGCCGCGCCTGCCAAAGCCGCGGCGGCCGCGCCGGCTGCCCGAGCGCGGGTCGGGCTCTCGTGGAAGGAGCAGCGCGAGCTGGAGGGCATCGAGCCGGCTATCGCCGCGGCTGAGGCCGAGGTGGGACGCCTCGAGGGCCTCTTCTGCCAGCCGGACTTCCACGCCCGCTACGGCACCCAGGCGGCGGCCCTCGCCGCCGAACTCGAGGCGGCACGCGCCGCCGTCAATCGCCTCTACGAACGCTGGAGCGAGCTGGAGACCCGCCGCGAGGGCTGAGGGACCGGGCCGGCAGGACCCCGGCGACGGCAGAAGCCCGCGCCGGGGGCACAATCAGGGCGCCGTCGGATTCAGGCGAACCGACGAGTCACCAAAGATCGCGTTGCCGGTGCGCCACTCGACATGGCCATCGATGAAGCTGAGGTTGGCACCGCCGTTGTGCGGGACCTTCCAGGCATGCGTCGAGTTGACGTTGTCGCCACAGGACCAGTGGTAGCAGGCGTTGGCCGTCAGGATGGCCCGGGCGTCGCCGAGGGCCAGGTGGTTCGAGTCGAACAGCATGTACTTGAACGACGGCCGCTGCACGCGTGCCTGGAGCATCCCGCTTGCCGACTGCCAGAGGGCCGTCGTCAAGCCGTAGAGGGGCCCGATCGGGTAGGTCATACCGTGGTAGGACTGCGGCCTGCGGTCGCCGAAGAGGGGGTTGCCGGGACACTGCAGGGCATCGCTCCAACCGCCGATGTAGTCCACCGTCTGGTGTGGCCAGATGTACCAGACGCCGGCGCTGTAGGTGCCAACCTGCTGCGGGAAGTACTCCTTGTTGTCGTCGACGTACATGAGCACGGCCAGCGAGAGCTGCTTGAGGTTGCTCGTGCAGGAGACGGCGCGGGCCTTGGCACGCGCCTGCGAAAGCGCCGGCAGGAGCATCGCCGCCAGAATGGCGATGATGGCAATCACCACCAGCAGCTCAATCAGGGTGAACGGACGGCGTAGACGACGACTCGGAG
This sequence comes from Verrucomicrobiota bacterium, assembly GCA_019136035.1. GTDB lineage: Bacteria > Verrucomicrobiota > Lentisphaeria > Oligosphaerales > JAFGRS01 > JAGVUW01. Next base: position 1,035 of record JAGVUW010000360.1, read on the forward strand.
GAAGGTGCAGCATGGCGTGCTCTCCCTAAGCACCGAAGGCCTCAACCCTATGAACGAAGCCCGAACCGCCCCGACACCACCGACGGCCCACCGGCCGCGCCTGGCTAAGGCGGACTATGCACCGCGCGGCCGCGAAACGCAAGAGCCGAGAGAACGCCGCCTCGCCGGCGCAGCCATGCCGCCGCCCCGCCACTTAGGCCGGCGGCGTCTGACTGATCCGACTGATCTGACTGATCCGACTGATCCCCCCGGTGCCGCCCCCCGGCGGCGCCACCGTGGACGGCGCCCGAGTCCGGGAGTAAGGTGACAGCGCGTCGTGTGTCGTTCGCCGCGGGGGGTCGCGCGAGGATCGCGCGGGGGGGCGCGCCGCCGGGCGCGCGGGCAGCATCGAGGAGGAGCCATGAAGAGCCTTCGCCTGGGACTGCAGCGGATCGGTGTCGTCGCTTCCGGCCTCCTCCTGTCCGCCTTGGCGGCGGCCGCTGGGGATGGCCTCCTGCGGCATGGGTCCTTCGAGGAGGCCGATGCTCAGGGCCAGCCCGTGGGATGGTCGACCGAGAGGCGCGCCGAGGTCGAGGGCCGTGCCGAGCTGGTGCCGCAGGCCCGGGACGGCCGCCAGGCCCTCCACCTCGTGCACGCCAATGACAAAGGCCTCTGGGTGCGGACCTCGCAGGACTTCATCCAGGCCCGTCCCGGGGCGCGCCTGCGCTTCAGCGGCTGGGTCAAGGCCGAGGGCACCTGGGAGGTCTGGCTCTATGAGTTCCTCCCCGATGGCACCTACAAGACCATCATCCTGGGCCGCGGCCAGCGCACCGACTGGCAGCACCTGCGCCAGGTAGTCACCCTCGGCCCCGAGACCCGCCGCTTGAAGCTCTCCCTGATCGCGCGGCCGCGCAGCGAGGTCTGGTTCGACGCCATGCGCCTCGACGACCTGGACCGCCCGGTGCGGCTGCGGATACCCCTCCTCACCGCCGCCCCGACTCTGGATGGCGACCTCACCGACGCGGCCTGGTCCGCGGCGGCGGTAGTCGACGACTTCCTCCGCCTGGGCGGCGAGGGCGAGCCGGCGGCCCAGGCGACCCGGGTGCGTCTCGGCGTCGCCGAGGGCCGTCTCTGGGTGGCCTGGGAGTGCGACGAAGACCGCCTGGAGGCGCAGCGGCTCAGTGCCACGCCAGGGTGGGGCGACGACTCCGTCGAGGTCTTCCTCGGCGAGCCCGGCCAGGACGCCCTGCAGCACCTCGGCGTCACCCCCGCCGGGGGAGCCCTGGCGCAGGTGATCGAGCCCGAGGGCGGCACGGCCTACTACGTCGACTGGTTCTCGACCCAGGCCCGCCGCGACAACGCCCCGCCGCCGGAGCCGGTGCCCTGCATCGGCGCGGCCCGCCGCGGCGAGGGCCGCTGGACGGCCGAGATGGCCATCGACCTGCGCGGGCGCGGCCGACCCGGCGCCACCTGGCGCCTGCAACTGGCGCGCAGCCGCAAGGTCGCGGATCTGGAGGAGAACAGCACCTGGACCCTCACCCCCGGCGAGCGCTTCCTGCAGCCCGAGCGCTTTGGCCACGTCGTCCTGGCCAGCCCGATTGCGGCGCCGTCGCCCGAGCGCGTCGTGGCCGCGCCGGCGTTCGCGGCGCCGCGCCAGGCCCGCGTCGTGCCGGCGCCGCGGCAGTGCCGCTGGACGGGTGCCGAGCCGCTGG
>JAGVUW010000269.1 GCA_019136035.1 Verrucomicrobiota bacterium
CGGATGGCGCGCTCGTCATCGACGATGATGACCGTGTTGCTGCCGGGGTCCATGCGACGCTTGATGCTGTCGAGCATCTGCGTGTAGGCCGTGGCATCCTGTTGTGAGGACGTGTCGTCGGCACCGATGTACTTGCGTTCCGTCATGGCGTGGCCTCCTGTCGACAAGATCGCCCGTGTCTGCGCTCGTTCACATCTCCACGATGAAGCGTGTCCCGGCGGCGCCGGTCTCACAGCGGATGCTGCCGCCGTGGATGTCGATGATCTTCTTGCAGATGGTCAGGCCGAGGCCGGTGCCGCCCTGCTTCTTGGTCTTGAAGGCCGTGAAGAGGTTCGCCGCGATGTCCTCGGGCATGCCCGGGCCGTTATCGATGATCTCGATGCGGGTGCGGCCCTCGCCCTCGCGGCTGACCAGGCGCAGGCGGGCCTCGGGAGTCTTGAACTCGGCCAGGGCCTCGATCGCATTCTTGCAGAGATTGAACAGCGCCATGCGCAACTGCTCGGGGTCGAGGCGCCGCAACGGCACTGCCTCGTCGAGGTCGAGGTCGACCGCGATCGGCCACGGGCTGTGGTCTTCGGCGAAGACCCGGACGTCGGCCGCGGTGCGACGCAGCACGGCGTTGAGGTCGGCGTCCTCGAGCTGCGGCGTGTAGATCTTGGTGAGCTGGAGATAGTTCACCGCCAGCTTGGAGCCCTCCCGCGCCGCGCCCTGCGCCAGCTCGAGGTCCTCCGCGATCGCCTCCCGCTCGATCAGGCCCGGCTGCGCCTCCTCGAGGTCCTCCTGCAGGCAGTTCAGCCAGCTCTGCGCCGCAATCAGCTTGTTCTTCAACTCGTGAATGACCTGGTACGAGGTCTGACGCAGACGCATCACCTCCATGCCGAATGAGATGTTCGGCAGGATCCAGAAGACGTCCTGGAGGGTGTCCTCGTAGTGGTCCTCGGCCTTGACGTCGTCGAGGCTGAACTCGACCGCGCCGTCGGCGACGTGGTGCTCGGGGAAGAGGTCCTCGTCAAAGAGCAGTTGCAGCACCCCGGCGCTCTTGACATGCTCGCGGGCCTCGGCGGCCTGGTGGATGGAGGGGATCGGGATGCTCAGGAGATAGCGCGTCTGGTGCTTGATCTCGCCATCGATGCCATCGAAGTGGCGCTTGTCCGTGGGCGCGTAGGTGTAGATCACACGGCTGCGATTCGCCGTGTTCCCGGCAATGCTGTCCCAGGGCACCGTCCGGCCAATGAGCGCCTCGACGTTGGAGAACAGGAATTTGAGGTACGGGCCCTCTTCGGCCAGGATCGAGCCGCCCTGCGCACCCGCCAGCTCGATGCAGATGCGCAGGCAGTCCGCCATCATCTCCTCGGCGGGCTTCACCAGGCTGTTCTGCAGGACCTGTCTGAGGTAGACTTCGAAGTTCTTCTTCACCGCTTCCCGTCCTCCGCGCCGCCCTGTCCACGCCGGGGCGGTCCGTCGGAGCCCCCGCCAAGGCCGCGAGGCCTCCTGCGTCACCCGCCGGTGCCAAGCACCATAGCGCCGTGCCCCCCGCTTCGCCACCACGCCTTTCAGCTAGGCGGGGCGAGGTAGCCCTGCTGTTCGGCGGCGGTGATGGCGCGGTCGGCGTAGGCCCAGAGGCGGCGGCTGCCGCCTTCCACGGCGGAGTGCAGGCGGGCGCGGACCTGGTCGGCGGTGACGCCGTGTTCGCGCCAGCTCCGGCCGGCGGTGGCGAGGTTGTGCAGGAGGGGCATGAGACGGTCGAGGCAGCCGGCGAAGCGCGCCTCGGGCGTCTGGGCCTGGTCGTACTCGTCCCAGAGTGCCTGGAACTGTGCGGCCTGGTCGGGCGGGAGCATCCCGAAGAGCCTGCGGGCGGCGTCCTGTTCGCGGCTGGCCTGGGAGGCGTGGGCCTGGTCGTCGTAGATGTAGGTATCGCCGGCCTCGATTTCGACGATGTCGTGAACGAGGAGGAGCTGGACGATGCGGAAGCGGTCCAGGGCGGCGTCGGCGTACTCGGCCAGGACCATGACCATGAGGGCGACGTGCCAACTGTGCTCGGCGGAGTTCTCCTTGCGGGCGCCGCCGAGGACGTAGGACTGGCGGCCGACGCCCTTGAGGCGGTCGAGCTCGAAGATGAAGCGCAGTTGGCGGTCGAGGCGCTCGTCATGGCTGGGGACGATCATGAATGCTCTCCGAGATCCACCGGCACGCGGCCGTGCCGCGCGGTTCCGTGATCGCGTCGCGGCCTGCCAGGGCGGCGTGGGCAACTATAGCACCGTCGCCCGTCGCCGGGCGTGCCGGCGGGGCGACACGGGCTTGCCTGGAACGGCGCACGCGCGGGGTTCCTGGCCTGACCCCATCACGAGCCGCATGGCGGTTCGTGATGGGGTCAGGTTAGGGATATTCCGCCGGACCGGCCCGGGCCGGTCCGGCGGAATATCCGCGGGGTGTTGCCCTTGGGTCTGGGGTGGCTATGGTGGGGGGAACGGATCCTTAGGCGGGCTGGTGCGGCACGTGCGCCGGCCGGGCGGGCGGCATCGAGGCATGGGAGCAGTCGGCCATGAGATCGAGAGTTGCAGCGCTGTGGGTTCTGATCGGCTGGTGTCTGGGGGCGGGTTCTCTCCGGGGCCAGGCCGCGGGTGACACAGCGGCGCCGCTGCTGGCCGCCGCGGAGGCCGCGACGCCGGAGACGGTCCTCGTTCTGGTCGACGGCAAGGAAAACGAGATGTTCACCCGGCGGGTGACCTACGACGCCGGCCGGGATATCTACGACGTCCTCCTGGCGCATCTGGGCGGGCCGCATTTCCTCTGGGAGGTGCGTTTCGGCGACAGCCCGATCGTCGATGACGGCACCTTCAGCCTCTGGATCGACGCCGACCGCGACGCGGCGACCGGGCTGCGTGCCGACGCCGGCGCGCCGCAGGCGGGTGCCGAGGTCGAGGTGGTCATCAGCCAGGTCCGGAGCGTGGTCAGGGCCTGGTCGGCCGACGGCGCCATGCAGAGCGAGTCGACGCTGGGGTGGTTCCGCCGTGAGCGCAGCCTGTTCTTCGTGCTGAGCCTGCCGGTGGTGCCGGTGCGCCAGACGGTGTCCTTCGCGATGGCGGCGGAGAGCCGTTCGGCGACGACGGCCGAGCGGCCCAAGCCGGCAATGCTGGATGCCACGCGCAAAGCGGTGGTGCACCGCTTCCGGCTGCGCCCGGTAGAGGACCCCGGCCTGGACAACGACGACGACGGCGATGGCCTGACGAACCGCGTCGAGCGCGACTTCGGCACCGACCCGGCGGTGGCGGCGGTGTTCACGCCGATCATCACGGCGGGGCCGCTGCCGGCGGCACGGCAGGCCCAGCCCACGTATGTGGCGGGCATGGATGTCATCGGCGTCGACGCCGCCCACATCGCCGAGAACCGCTATCTCTTCCGGGTGAACTTCGCGGCCGAGCCGGCCCTTTCGACGATGACCTGCATCCTCTACCTCGATGTCGACAACGACCGCGCCACCGGCCGTGACATGGGCGCGAACGCCCCGATCACGGGCACCGATGTCATGCTGGGCTGCTCGAGCGGCAAGGCCGGGCTGAGCCTGCACGGCGTCGCGGCCGCGGACTGCGGCGACGGCCAGCTCCGCCACACGGTCGTCGGCAAGAGCCTGGTCCTCTGCGCGGACCTGCCCATCAAGACGACGGCGCAGGGCGGCGAATTCGGCGCCTGGCTGCTGACCCACACCGCCGGCGTGCCGCAGCCGCCGATGTCCGACAACACCCCGCGCGTGCAGGTCACGGCCCTGCCCCTGCAGGCCGGGAAGGCGATCGAGCGCGGCACGACCGGCTGGAAGGCCGAGGGCGGCCTGCGCCGCGCCTATGGCCTGGATGTCATCCGGCCGGTCCTGTGGGCGCCGGAGACCGTCCGCGTCGAGTACGACAAGCTCGAGCTGAGCGGCTTTGACATCGACTACTACACCACTCTCGAGTACGGCCACATCAAGCCGCTGCGCACCGAGGCCACGGCCGCCGCCGCGGCGCCGAAGGGGCGTTACCACGTCGCCTTCATGATCTTCGACCGCCGCGACGTCGGCGGCCGGGTCGGCATCCGCGTCGACGACCGCGAGCTGGGCGCCGCCGCCATCAACGCCGGCAACAACAACTACTGGCTCTACTGGCTCGACGAGGCCGTCGACTTCGCCGGCGGCGAGCTGGTGGAGCTGGTGGCGCTCAGCGGCATGGCGCCGTTGCCGATCCACTACCTCCTCTTTATTAAGGACGCGCCGGCGCCGCGCGAGCAGTCCTGCGTGGTCGACAGCCTGGCCTATCGCGTCGCGGCAGACGGCTCCGGCGCGGTGCATCTCTCCTGGATCAGCGAGAATCCGGTGCCGACGCGTCTCGAGTATGGCCTCGGCGAGGCCTTCGACCGCGTCTACGAGACGCCGGAGGCGACCCTCCTGCACCGCGCCGTGCTGCGCGACCTCCAGCCCGGCGGGGAGTACCAGGCCCGCGGCGTCGGGCGCGACCTGGCCGGGGCGCGGGTGACCAGCGCGGTCCTGCGCTTCCGGGCCGAGCGTCCGGCGTCGCCGCCGACCCGGGCCGGCGTCGCGAGCGTGCCGTTGCGCGTGGTCAATCCGCATGGGGCGCCCTTGCGCAACTGGCTCGTGCGCAGTGGGGTGCCCTTCCCGCAGGGCGTCCTGGGTTCGGCGCAGAACCTGCGTCTGCGTCGCGATGGCCAGGACGTCCCGTCCGACATTCGTGAGACGGCGCACTGGCCCGACTACAGCGTCAAGTGGGTCCTGGTGACCTTCACGGCGGACTGCCCGGCCGGCGGCGAGGCGGTCTACGACCTCGAGTACGGCGCCGCGGTCACGGCGCCGGCGGCGGCGGGCGCGGCCCTGGCGCGCGAG
>JAGVUW010000558.1 GCA_019136035.1 Verrucomicrobiota bacterium
TCCTCGTCGTCGCGCGTCTGCATGCCGCGCACGCCGACGCCGCCGCGGTTCTGCGTCTGGTAGCTGTCGGCGGCGGTGCGCTTGATGTAGCCGCGTGCCGACATGGTCACCACCCACACCGACTGGGCGATGAGGTCCTCGATACCCAGCTCGCGGTCGCCGGTCTTGATCTCGGTGCGTCGCGGATTGGCGTACGCCTGGCGGACATCGAGGAGTTCCTGGCGCACGACGCCCATGCGCCGTTCGCGGCTGGCGAGGAGCTCCTTGTAGTAGGCGATGAGGCGCTGGAGCTCGTCGAACTCGGCCTGGAGCTCGTCGATGGCCAGGCCGGTGAGCTGGTGCAGGCGCATCTCCAGGATCGCCGCGGTCTGCTTCTTGCTGAGCTGGAAGCGCTCTTCGAGGCGGGTGCCGGCCTCTTCCTTGGTGCGCGACGAGCGGATGATGCCGACCACCTCGTCGATGTTCTGCACCGCCACCAGCAGGCCGGACAGGATGTGGGCGCGCGCTTCGGCGCGATCGAGGTCGTACTGCGTGCGCCGGGTGATGACCTCGAGGCGGTGGTCGATGTAGGCCTGCAGGAGCTGGCGCAGGTTCATCACCCGCGGGCGGTTGCGGTCGACGACCAGGAACTGGGCGCCGAAAGTGGTCTGGAGCTGGGTGTGCTGGTAGAGCTGGTTCAGCACCACATTGGCCATGGCATTGCGCTTGATGTCGACGACGACGCGGATGCCGGTGCGGCTGCTCGAGGCGTCGGTGATGTCGCTGATGCCGGGGATGACCTTCTCATTGACCAGCTCGGCGATGCGGCTGACCATCTGCTCCTTGTTCACCGCGAAGGGTATCTCGGTGATGATGATGCGCTCGCGGCCGTTGACCTCCTCGATGGTGGCCTTGCCGCGGACGCGCAGGGAGCCATGCCCGGTCTCGTAGAGCTCGAGGATGGAGCGCACCCCGTGGATCTCGCCGCCGGTGGGGAAGTCCGGGCCGGGCAGGACCTGCATCAGCTCTTCGACCGTCGCCGTCGGGTTGTCGATCAGCGTCACGGTGGCGTCGATGACCTCGCCGAGGTTGTGCGGCGGGATGTTCGTCGCCATGCCGACGCCGATGCCGGTGCTGCCGTTGACCAGGAGGTTGGGAAAACGCGCCGGCAGGACGGTCGGCTCGAGGGTCGACTCGTCGAAGTTCGGGCGCATGTCGACGGTGTCTTTGTCGAGGTCGGCGAGGAGCTCCTCGGCGACGCGTTCCATGCGGCACTCGGTGTAGCGGTAGGCCGCCGGGGCATCGCCGTCGATACTGCCGAAGTTGCCCTGGCCATCGATCAGCGGGGCGCGCATGCTGAATTCCTGCGCCATGCGCACGAGGGTGTCGTAGACGGCCTGATCGCCGTGCGGGTGGTAGTTACCGATCACCTCACCGACGACCTTGGCGCACTTGGTGTAGGCGTGGCTCTTGCTCAGACCAAGGACGCGCATGGCATACAGGATGCGCCGCATGCCGGGCTTGAGGCCGTCGCGGACGTCCGGGATGGCGCGCCCGACATTGACGCTCAGGGAGTACTGCAGGTAGGCATGGTGCATCAGCTCTTCGACATTGGCGGGAAGGTCATTCCGGCCAATGCCGCCGCTGCCCTCGCCGCCGCCCTCGCTGCCGCTGCCGCCGCCCTCGCTGCCGCCGCCGCCGCTGCCGCCGCCCTCGCCGTCGCCAGGAGTGCCGCCTGCGTTCACCGTGGTATCGATATCATCGCTCATAGGATGGCGTCACTCCTCAGATATCCAGGTCCTTGATGGTCGGCGCAAAGCGCTCGATGTACTCACGCCGCGGGGCGACCTCGTCGCCCATCAGGAGCGAGAACATGCGTTCGGCTTCGATGGCATCCTCCAGGCGCACCTTGAGCATCTTGCGGCGCGCCGGATCCATCGTCGTCTCCCAGAGCTGATCCGGGTTCATCTCGCCGAGGCCCTTGTAGCGCTGGATGTGCAGGCCCTGCCGGCCGATGGCCTTGACCTGGTCGTAGAACTCGGTCAGGGTGCTGACCGGCGTCACCTCGTCGTGGTGCATGACCTCGGCGATGGGCGCCTCGCCGCGGTACAGATTGGCGGTGCCGAAGCCCAGGCCGGCCAGGCGGGCCTCGAGGTCGCGGAAGGCGCTCGCCTCGTAGATACGCATGACATCGATGGCGGCACGCACCGTGGCCTGCTCGGCCGCCAGGCGGGCCTCGCGTGCCTCGGGCGTCTCGTCGACCGGGGGCTCCGCCGGGCCTAGGATCCGCGCCGCCGCGGCCGCCGTCAGGGCCGCCTCCTCGTCGTCGGTGTAGACGAACGACTCGCTCTCGGAGCCGTCGCGCTCACGCACCGCCACCCGCGCCATCGGGAACAGGCCGCGGGCGGCATCGCGGCGTGCCACGTAGGCCTCCGGGTCAATGCCGTGGCGCCCGAGGGCGGCGCCGACGCGCAGCGCCTCGCGCAGCACCGCGATCGTCTCGCGCACGCGCTCGGTCGACAGGGGCGCGCCGCCCGGCAGGCGGATCTGGACGTCGGCCAGGGCCAGGTCGAGAAGGAGGCCGTCGAGCTGATCCTCACTCTCGACATACTGCTCAATCTTGCGGCGGCGGACCTTGAACAGCGGCGGCTTGGCGATGTGCACATAGCCGGCCTCGATCAGCGGCTTCATCTGCCGGAAGAAGAAGGTCAGCAGGAGGGTGCAGATGTGC
>JAGVUW010000724.1 GCA_019136035.1 Verrucomicrobiota bacterium
GCGCGCGAACTGCAGGAAGAAGGCGTGCTGGGTGTCGTACTCGATATTGCCCCAGTTGATGACGCGCTCGCCCCACCAGTCGCCGAAGTTGAACTGGCCATACTCGCGGTTGTCCTCGCGGGCCTTCATGTAGGCATCGAAGGCCTCGTTGACCTTGGCGTCGTACTGGTTCACGACCTCGCGGTCGGGGTTGGCGACGGTCAGTTCGCCGAAGACCATCGAGTCGGCGTACCACCGCGGTGTGCAGACCGGCATCAGGGGCCGGTCGTAGGGCGGCGTGGCGCCATCGGCGCCGAGCCAGACCTCGTAGGTCTTGGTCATGCCCTGGCGCAGCTTGTAGCCGCCGGCCTGGCGGGCCGGGATGGGGTCGAACCAGTAGAAGAGGCGGTGCTCGTCAACGCTGCCCTTGGCCCAGTCGACCTCGTCCTGGCGCAGCCGCGGCCAGAGCCAGAGGGCGCTGCCCTGGGGGCCGACCTCGAGGTCGAGGGGGTAGTTCTGCCAGAAGTCGCGCACCATGACCGCACCGAGGGGGCCGCTCCAGCGCCGGCCGTCGCCGCTCGAGGACTGGTACTGGTCATCGCGGTGCTGGCGGACGAAGGCCGCCGCCGGGGCGGTGGCGGGCAGTTCCCAGCGCAGGCTCTCGACGGTGGTGAACTCGGCCGCGTCGGCGTCGTTGATAATGGTCAGGAGGGCGCGCGTCCAAGGCGTGCCGGGGTAGCGCTGCAGGCTGGCCTCATAGGCGAAGCAGCGCGAGCCGTCGGGGTTGACGAGGCTGCCGGTGCCGGCGTGTTCCAGGCGCAGGGGGCCGCTGGCTTCGAGGCCGCCGGCCTGGACCTCGGCGGCGAACTCCTTGCCGTCGGCGTCGGTGAGGCGCAGCCGTCCGAGGGCCGTCGCGGTGGTCGCGGTCGGTGCCGGCCGGCTGCCGGCGGGGGCCGCGTCCGGGCCGTAGGCGAGGTCGTAGGTGGCGGCCGGTCCGGAGTGCCGGAAGTCGATCAGAGCCCACTTCACCGAGCCGTCCTGCCAGCGGCTGCTGACGCTGGCCTGGAGCGGCCGCAGGGCGCCGGCGGCGTCGCGCAGGTGCAGCGAGGCGGTCGAGCCCAGGACGCCGCGCGGGAAGGGCACCCCGCCGGTGACCGGCCAGTCGCGCAGGGTCACCCCGTCGGGCGGCGTCACCTGCAGGCGGACCTGCCCGGCCGCCGGCGTCGGCGGCTCGGACGGCGCCTGCCAGGTGATGTCCAGCCAGTCGCTGTGGACGGCGCTGCCGTCGCGGGCGGTGGCGGTGACGCGGCAGCGCACCGCCTGGCCGGGCTGGAGGCCGGGTATGGCGACGCGGTGGTTGTTCCACGGCTCGCTCTCGGTGATGGTGCGGCCGTCGGCGAGTTCGACGGTGCAGGCGGCCGGCCAGGTGGTGATCCAGGTCAGGCGGTCGGCGGTGGCGGCGAGGTGGAGGATCTGGCAGGGCGCCTGACGCGTCTCGGGCGGCTGGCGCAGCAGGACGAGGTCCTCGACGCGGCAGAGCCCATCGGAGTTCAGGGCGCGCAGCTCGATGCGGTCGCCGGCCTGGACCGCGACCGGCTCGGCGGTGAAGAAGAGGTGCTGGTTATTGTCATCCCAGTCGGCCACGGCGACGCCGACGCGCCGGTCGTTGACGGCCAGGGCCATGACCTCGCGGCCGGCGGCGTCGTGCATGACCACGCCGAGGTGGAAGGACCCCGCCGCCGGGGCCGTGCCGACGATGCGTGCCGGCAGGCCGGTGCGGATGACATTGTCGGCGCGGTACTCGCTGGGGACGAAGCGGAAGCCCTCCAGGGCGCAGTCGAAGACGCGCAGGCGGTGGTTCGCCGGGTCGGCGACGATCGGGTCGATGGTGCGCGGGCCGAAGGTCCGCAGCACGCCGACGCTGGCGGTGATATCGCTGTCGAGTTTGACCTTGGGGCGGGTACTGACGGCGGGGCCCTTGGCGACGACGTAGGGCACGTTGTCGACGCCCTGATGCGGCGTCCAGGTCTCCGAGAGCGCCATGAAGCGCAGCACCGACTGGCCGTCCTGCTGGAGCAGGTCGATGTCGGTGGAGATGAGGAGGTGCGGTCCCACGACCGCGGCGCGCGGCGCCTCTGCCGGTCGGTTGCTGCCGTCGGGGTTGAAGCCGTTGGTGCTGCCGGCGCCGTCGTTGACGATGAGCATGACCTCGCAGCCGTGGCCGCTGCGGCCGGTGGCCGGGTTGTTGTCGGCGTCGAGGTAGAAGACCAGGTTCGAGTTGGTCTTCGGGTAGTCGGCGGCGAAGGTGATGCGCCAGACGAAGCGGTTGCCGCCGGCGTTGGCCATGGCCACGGCGGTGATGCCGCGGGCCTTGTCCTGGACGCGCGCCGGCACGGCCCGCTCCACGAGGGTCGTGAAGACCTCGGCGACCGCCGGGTCGGTGCCCAGGGCGGTCTCGATCTCGTCGGGCAGGCCGTCGGCGTCGCCGTCGGCGGCGCTCAGCCAGGCGGCGCTGCCCAGCGCGAGAAGCATCAGCAGGCCGCGCCGGAGGCGCTGGCCGAAGCGAGAGGTGGCACCGTCAATCCTGGACATCGCTGTCTCCCGTGGTTCGCTCGACCGGCAGGCGCGCTGCCGGAACCCGCCCTTGTATGACTCGCATCGCCAACCGTCGCCGCGCCGCCGCCCTACGGCCGCGTCGCCAGCCCGCCCGCGTCGCCGGCGGC
>JAGVUW010000559.1 GCA_019136035.1 Verrucomicrobiota bacterium
GCAAGTTCCGGGCCTTCCGCACCGTCTTCCTGCCGGGGGTGCAGCGCGGCCTGGTGAATGCCTTCCTGATGGTCTTCATCCCCTGCCTGGGCTCGTATGTGATCCCGGACCTGATGGGCGGCACCAGCGCCGAGATGATCGGCAACAAGATCGCGCAGCGCACCTTCCAGGACCGCAACCTCCCGCACGCCAGTGCGCTGTCGGCACTGCTGACGCTGGCGGTGGTCATTCCCCTGGGCGTCGCCTTCGTGCTGCAGGCGCGCCGCGGTGAGGCCAGGCCGGGTCGCGATGGGGAGGGCAGCGGCCGGTGAAACGCAGCGTCGTCCCCTACCTCATCACCGCCGCCGTGCTGGTCTTCCTCTACCTGCCGGTGCTGGTCCTCGTCGCCAACTCGTTCAACGCCTCGCGTTTCGGCGGCCAGTGGGAGGGCTTCTCACTGCACTGGTACCAGCGCCTGATGAGCCGCCGCGAGATCTGGCATGCCCTCGGCAACACCCTCCTCATCGCCGTCTCAGCGACCGCGGTCTCGACGGTCCTGGGCACGACCGCGGCCCTGGCCCTGCACCACTGGCGCGGCGGCCTGCAGCGGGCCCATTACGCCCTCGTCTACCTGCCCCTGGTGGTGCCCGAGATCCTCACCGGCATCAGCCTGCTGCTCTTCTTCGTGGCCCTCGGCGTACAGCTCGGCCTGACCACCATCTTCCTGGCCCATGTCTCGTTCTGCATCAGCTACGTGGCCATGGTCGTGCTGGCACGCCTGCAGGACTTCGACTACGCCCTGATCGAGGCCGCCCACGACCTCGGCGCCAACTGGTGGCAGGCCGCCACCTCGGTGCTGCTGCCCCTCCTGGCTCCCGGCATCGTAGCGGGAGCCCTGCTCGCCTTCACCCTCTCCATCGACGACTTCGTCATCAGCTTCTTCGTCGCCGGACCCGGCGCCACGACGCTGCCCATACGCATCTACAGCATGATCAAGCACGGCGAGCCGCCCCTGATCAATGCGTTGTCAACCCTGCTCATCGTAGTTACATTTGCCGCAGTCTGGGCCAGCCAGGAACTGATCAAGGACAGGAGGCCGTCATGAGTCGTTGGCTGCATGGGATTCTCGCGGGCGCGTTCGCCCTGACGCTCGCCGGCTGCCGGCGCGACGCCGGCAATGTCCTCCATGTCTACACCTGGGCCGACTACATCAAGCCGGAACTCGTGGAGCGCTTCGAGAAGGAACAGGGCTGCCAGGTCGTCATCGATACCTTCGACTCGAATGAGTCCATGTACGCCAAACTCAAGGCCGGGGCCTCCGGCTACGACGTCATCTTCCCGAGCAGCTACATGGTCCGCCTCATGCACGAGCAGGGCATGCTCCAGCCCCTCGACAAGACCCGGCTGCCGAACCTCGCCAACCTCGACGCCGAGTACCTCTCGATCGCCATCGACCCGACCTGCGACCACAGCGTGCCCTACATGCTGACGTACACCGGCCTGGGGTACCTGCAGAGCCGCATCAAGGACTTCGACCCGAGCTGGACGATGCTCGACCGCGCCGACCTGCGCGGCCGCATCACCATGCTCAACGACATGCGCGAGACCATCGGCGCTGCCCTCAAGTTCCTCGGCTTCAGCCTCAATACCAAGGACGAGGCACAGCTCGAGGCCGCCCGCGATGTCGTCATCCGCTGGAAGAAGAACCTCGCCAAGTTCGAGAACGAGCAGTACAAGACCGGCATCGCCAGCGGCGAGTTCGTCATGGTCCATGGCTACAGCGGCGACCTCTTCCAGGTCGCCGAGGGGAATGACGACATCGCCTTCGCCCTGCCCCGCGAGGGCTTCTCGATCTCCTGCGACGATATGGTCATCCCCAAGGATGCCCCCAACGCCGCCCTGGCCCTGGCCTTCATCAACTTCCTGCATGACCCCCAGGTCGCCGCCGAGAATACCGAGTTCATCTCCTACCTCTGCCCCAACAAGGCCAGCTATGAGCTCCTCCCCGAGGAGGTCCGGAAGGACCCGGTGCTCTTCCCGCCGCCCGAGGTCAGAGCCCGCGGTGAGGTCATCGCCGACCTCGGCGAGGCCAACCGCCTCTACACCCGCATCTGGGACCAGATCAGGGCCGCGAAGTAAGCCGACAGGCCTGATCGACGATCGCGTCAGCGCTCACCTGGCTGCCCTCGTATGGAACATCGCGTCGTTGTGCTGTCGATGCCGTGGCGGCTCGTGGACGCATTCGCGTCTGTGGACACTCGCGCTCCACACCGGTGGCGAGCGATGTTCCGCCTTGCCATGTCCGGCGCCCGGGGGCGCCGGGGACCGGGCTGAAGGGGTGCCAGAACCGGACTGTCAGACAGTCCTGGTAAGCGGCCGGCAGGAGAGGCACCGCCTGAAGCCGGCCACCGGTGGATAGTCCGCCCAACCGGCTTGCCGGGGCGGGGGATGACCACGCCATGGGCGGCCCACGGCCGAGCCGCAGATTGCCCCCTCCCGATCGGATCCTCCGCCCCCGGGCAGGCCAGCCGCCCGGGAGCAAAAGATCCGCTTGAAACAGAACCCTTTCCGGAATAGTATATACAAGCAGGTGCGCGGTACCCTCCGTCGTATGTCTCGTGAGCGTCCTCTCGGCAGTCTGCAACGAGTGAAGGAGTCGGCACGATGACCGTATCCAGCCGCAATGCCCTCGGCCGTCGGTTCACGCTGATTGAGTTGCTGG
>JAGVUW010000416.1 GCA_019136035.1 Verrucomicrobiota bacterium
TGTGCTGGGCTGTCATCTCAGGGTCTCCTCGTGTTGGCAGACTGATGTTCCGCGACAGAACTTCAGGCTAACGCGGGTTCCCTTGACAGTCCAGCATAGCATCTCCAGCAGGCGTAGCGAGCGATCGTTCGTGGCGTTCCACCCGGCGCCCGGGCGCCGAGGGCGCCGTGGCCTCGCGCGGAAGATCCTTCAGGCGTGGCAGTGGCGCTGGATGGCCGCCATGATCAGGCGCAGGCCGCTCAGCCGCGAGCCGTTGTTGATGCTCCCGGCGGTGCAGAAGATCACCCCGCGCTCCGGCAGCGACATCTCGTAGTCGCGCAGGGTCTCAGCGACGATGCCGACCTCCTCGTGACGGCTGAAGGTGAACGGCGCGAGCTGGCCGTGAATCTCGGCCTTGGGGAGGTGCCTGCGGATTTCCCGGACGGACAGCGTCGGCCCGAAGTTCGCACCGTTCAGGTCCAGCCGTCCCAGGATGGGCAGGAGGTGGCCCATCGCCGAATCCGAGTGCTGGTAGCGCCGGTCGCCGGGCTGCGGGCTGTAGGTGTCGAAGACGCCCTTCAGGATCGGGTAGCCGAAGAACTCGTACATCTCGGGGTTGAGCAGGCAACAGTTGTCGTCGGCCCAGCTCCAGCCGCGCGGGGCGGTCGCCGGGGTGAAGCCGGCCTCCTCATCGAGGACCCGCGCGCGCGCCAGGATGGCCCGGAGCATGACATCGCGGAGCCGCCCAGCGAGGGCCGGCTCGTCGAGGATCAGGTAGATGAGGTTCTCGGCGCCGTAGAGGCTGCAGGCGAAGGTCACCGGCCCGCGCTGGCTGCGGTACAGCGGCGGACGGACCCCCGCCGCCCGCAGTCGTGCCTTCTCGGCCTCCCAGGTCGGCGGCAGCATAAACTCGCGGAGGTCCTCGAGGCGCGCCTCGACGCGATCGAGCAGGGCCGACAGCTCCGCCGGCGTCCCGGCCGCCGGCTGCAGCCAGTACGAGGTATCGTGCCAGACCTGCCGGGCCTCGAAGATGTCATGCAGGCCCTTGACCTCGGGCCAGGCCAGCGCCGGGTCGGGCACCGCCTCGCTGAGGAGCCGCCGGCCGACGATGGCCTCGCTGCGGTCGTTGTAGCGCCGGCAGAGGTCGGCGCGGTACGCCGGCTGGTGGTAGAGGGCATGCCAGTCTTCCGGGACGCCGAGCTCGTCGAAGACGCACTCGGCCGACATCAGCACCCCCAGGGGGAGCTGCGGGCAGTCCGCCGACCACAGCCGCGACCGCGCCAGGGCCTGGTCGGCCCAGAAGCGCTCCAGGTCCACCGGCGCCAGGCCGCCGTGACGACGGGCCTCTTCCACCAGCCGCTCGGCCTGCCGCAGGTGGTGCGGCTGAACATGCTCGCTCATGCGTCCCTCCGGGTTCCTCTGGGGGCCTCTGACGCCCCTGAGACTCGGCTGCCGCCCGAGAGGCGGACAGGCCGCCCGTCGACGATAGCCCCGCGCCGGCCGCGGTCAAGGCCTCGATCGGCGCGCGGCTGGATGCGCGCCGGGCCGGGGCTGCGCTCAGCCGCGCGCAAGACCGCTGCCGAGGCTGAGCGCAGGTCGCCATCCCGGAGGCCACGGCCGTCGCGGAAGCGACCGCCGTGGGGGCGGATCCGCCTGATTCCTCAGCATCCCCTCGCCATTCCTCTTAATTAAGGTAGGTCGCATGATGCTTCGGCGGCTCTGCCTCACGCTGGCCGGGCCGGATTCCGGCGCCCTGGCGTTTGTCGCAAAGGCGACGTCGTCCTATGGTAGGCGCGCCCGGCCATACCACGGCATGACAAGGACAGCCCGCCCATGCGCTCTCCCGACGACTGCCCGAATCTCATCCTGATCAACTGCGACGACCTCGGCTATGGCGATATCGGCTGCTACGGGTCCGCCCTGCAGGACACGCCGCACCTCGACCGCATGGCTGCCGAGGGGCGGCGCTTCACCGACTTCTACATGGCCTCGCCGGTGTGTTCGCCCTCACGCGGGGCCATGCTCACCGGCTGCTACCCGCGCCGCATCGGCTTCGGGTCGTTCGATGGCGGCACGGTGCTCTTTCCAGGACAGGCCCTCGGTCTGAATCCCTCGGAGCGGACCATCGCCGCAATCCTGCGTGAGCAGGGCTACGCCACCCAGATCGTCGGCAAGTGGCACTGCGGCGACCAGCCCGAGTTCCTCCCCACACGGCATGGCTTCGACCACTACTTCGGGCTGCCCTACAGCAATGACATGGGCCGCCAGGCCGGCAACCGCCGGCGCGTCGACCCGCCCCTGCCCCTGCTGCGCGATGAGGAGGTCATCCAGCAGCAGCCCGACCAGGCGGCCCTCACCGAACGCTACACCGAGGATTGCGTCCGCTTCATGCGCACGCACCGCCAGGAGCCCTTCTTCCTCTACCTGGCCCACATGCACGTGCACCTGCCCCTCTATGCCGCCGAACGCTTCCTCCGGCAGTCCCGCAACGGCCGCTATGGCGCCTGTGTGGCGGCCGTGGACTGGTCGGCTGGGGTCATCCTGAACGAGCTGTCGCGCCTGGGCTTGGACGAGAACACCATGGTGATCTTCACCTCGGACAACGGCTCGCGCGGCGACAACGGCGGCAGCAACGCGCCGTTGCGCGGCCGCAAGACGACCACCTGGGAGGGCGGTCAGCGCCTGCCCTGCATCGTGCGCTGGCCCGGCCGCGTGCCGGC
>JAGVUW010000764.1 GCA_019136035.1 Verrucomicrobiota bacterium
GAAGGGATCGCCGGCGACGCCGGCCACCGCCAGACGGCTGCCGCCCCCGCCGGTGTCGACCTCGAGGGTCACCCGCAGCGCCTGCCCGGTCGCCCGGGCGCGCAGGCTGACCTCGTCGAAGGCCGCGCGCAGGGTGCTGAGGTTCTGCTCGATCTGCAGGCGTGCCGGCAGGCGCCCGAGGCGCGGCAGCGCCAGGGCGAAGATGGCCGCCAGGAGGGCAACCACGATCAGGGTCTCGATCAGCGTGAAGCCCTGACAGCGGCCGCGCCGCGGCCGGTCACTCCCAGCTCGTGATGTCGGCATTCTTGCCTTCACCGCCGCTGGCCTTGTCTTCGCCATAGCTGTAGATGTCGATATCGCCATGGCGGCCGGGGTTGTCGTACTGGTAGGCCTCGCCCCAGGGGTCCACGGGGACCTTCGCCGGATCGAGGTAGGGCCCATCCCACTTGGTGCTGCCGGTGCTGGTCACCAGGTCGTCGAGCGAGCGCGGGTACTCGGAGAGGTCGAGGTAGTAGTCCTTGCAGGCGTTCTTCAGGAGGTTGATCTGCGTCTTGGCGGCCTCGCGTTTGGCCTTGGAGAGGTTCTTCATCAGGGCCGGGCCGACCATGCCGGCGATCATGCCGATGATGACGATGACGATCATCACCTCGATCAGAGTGAAGGCCTGCCGGCGGTATGACCGGCGCTGACGGGGCGTATCCATGGGATGGTCTCCAGAGCCGGCGGCGGCGCGGACGACGCCGCGCCGTACGCCGGCGGCTGCGTTACAGGGCACTCTGCATATTCATGATGGCCAGGAACATCAGCATCACGACCGAGCCGACCGCCAGGCCGAGGCAGATGATCACCACCGGCTCGAAGACGCTGAGGAGACGCTTGATCTGGCGTTTCATCTCGGACTCGTAGCGCTCGGCGACGCGCTCGAGCATGGTGTCGACCGCGCCGGTCTCCTCGCCGACCGCGACCATGCGCAGCATCACCGGCGGGATATAGCGGCTCTGCGACAGGGCTTCCGAGAGCCGCTGGCCCTGGCGCAGCTCGCCCGAGAGGCCGACCAGCGACCGCGCCAGGGTCTGGTTCTGCACGACCCGGCTGGCGATGCCGACGGTGTCGAGGAGGTGCACCCCGGCGCGCATCAGGATCGCCATCGTCCGGGCAAAGCGCGCCAGGTTGCCGGCCAGGACCAGCCGGCCGGTCACCGGCAGCGCCAGCAGCCAGCGGTCGACGGCGCCGCGAAAGGCGCTCTGCTCGCGCCGCAGAAGCAGCACCGCCGCCACCCCGAGGATCAGCACGACCGGCAACAGCCACCAGAAGCCGCGCGCAAAACCCGAGAGCGCGATGAGCAGGCGCGTCGGGGTCGAGACCGTCCCGCCCGACGCCTCCAGCACCCCGGCAAAACGCGGCACGATCACCCCGAGGACCACACCCAGCATCACCACGCCGGCCACGATGATGAAGAGCGGGTAGACCGAGGCCGACACCAGGAACGAGCGCAGCTCGCGGCTCTCCACCAGGAAGAGCCGGAGCTGGGCCATCACCTGCGGCAGCGCTCCGGCCTCCTCGCCAGCCTCGACAATGCTGGCATAGAGGCGCGGGAAGAGCCGGCCGCGGTCGCGGATCAGCTCGGAGAAACGGCGGCCCTCGTGCAGGCCTCGCCGGAGGTCATTGACGAGCTGCGTGCTGAAGCCCTCGTCGCGACTCTCGCCCAGGATCCCCAAGGCACGCTCCAGCGGGATGTTCGCCTCGAGCAACGGCACCAGGCGGTCGGTGAAGTCCACCACGTCAAAGCGCTGACGCCAGCCGACCTGCTGCGCCGCCGCCACGGCGCCCTCGCCGAGAAAGGCCAGCGGCAGCAGACCACGACGCTGCACCCGACGCGTCGCGTCGGGCTGCGAGTCGCCCTCGATGAGCAGCTCGCGCACCGCCCCGGATGGGTCGCTGACCCTGAATCGGTACAAGCCCATGCGCCGCCTAGTTCTCCGGTGCCGACCCGCCCGGCGGCTCGGCGCCGGCGCCGTCGCCCGGGCGGTCCTTGCCCACCGACCCCGTCTCCATAACGAACAGCGGCCGCATCATGATGGGGATGTCATCGACGACGAAGTTCAGCCAGTACATGTCCGGCTTCGTGAAGGTCACCCCGCTCAGACGGAACACCAGGTCGACCACCTGGCGCGGATCGCGAATAGTCACCTCGCCCTTGGCCGCGAAAGCGACCGTGTGGCTGTCCTGATGCCGACACACCACCTCGCAGGGGAAGTGCCCGCGCGCCCCGGTCAGCGACACAAACACGCACATCAGCGGATGCACACAGGGGAAGCGCCGCGCATGGATGCGGTCAAAGAGACCCACCAGGGTCTTCTTGCCGGTGTGCTTGTCCTCGATGATCGTGTCGCACATCACCAGCGACAGGCCGAGGGGTGTCTCAGTCTGCGACATGTGACTCCATCCGTAGCTTCAGGCGGCAGGAGAACGCCGCGTCACACAGGCATGGCCGCCCGCCCAAACCCAATATGCGACCGGGCGCACCCTTGTCAAGAGGGACGGGCGGCCCGTCTGACCCGTCTGACCCGTCTGACTAATACTCTTCACTTAGGCTTGCATAGCCGTGGATTCTGCGCGATATTGCCTCCGTAGCCTATGGAGGTGACTATGGCGCGGAACAAGCAGGCTCTGCCCGGGGGAATACGGC
>JAGVUW010000249.1 GCA_019136035.1 Verrucomicrobiota bacterium
GGCGTTGTCGAGGGCCTGGCCGCTGACGGCCAGGGCGATGCGGTCGGTCTCCCAGCAGTACTCGCCGGCGCCGCGCAGGGAGAGGATGGTCCCGTCGGTGGTCAGGGACCGCACGGCGACGCGGTCGCCGGTGAAGGCGAGGTCGGCATCGAGGCGGGTGATGCGTCCGAGGCCGGAGGCACGGCCGCCGGTGAGGCGGTTGAGGAAGGACACGTCCAGGAGGCGTGCCAGGGGGTCGAAGAGGGGCACGCGCCAGAGGTCGGCCTCGGTGACACTGAGGACGCCGTCGCCATAGACCTGCAGCTCACGGCCGGCCCAGCCGCTCAGGATCTCGAGGTTGCAGTGCGCCTGCACCAGCCCCTCGGTGGAGGCGGTGCTGCCCTCGCTGCCGAGATGGGCGAAGACGTCCCTCAGCGCCATGCCCTCGCCGCGCAGGGCGGCCTTGCCGAAGCCGGTCTCGAGGTCGTAGAAGCCGGTGGTCGCGAACGCACCGCCGAAGAGGCGTGCGGCGGTGAGGTCCCAGTGCAGTGCCGACTGGCTCAGGCGCCAGTCGGCGCTGGCCGCCTCGAGGCGCATCCCGCGCGCCGTCATCCAGGGCGTCTGGACCGACCCGCTGAGCTGCAGCCGGGGCTCGCCGCCGAGGTAGAACGAGCCGCGGCAGTCGACCGAGGAGTCTGGGGAGAAGGCGAGGGGGCCGAGGAGGCGGCCCCAGTCCGGGTGGATGAGGTTGAGGATGACGGCCGGGTCCTGGCCGCCCGCGGCCTGGCGCAGGGCGAAGGTGCAGCGCGGGTTGCTGTCGGTGAAGACGGTCACCTCGCCCTCGAGCGTCGCGTTGGCGGTGGCGATGCGGGCCTGGCGGATGACGACCTTCTCAGGCAGGTCGAGCTCGACGGTGGCACGCAGTCCGGTGATGGCCTGGTCGCGGTAACTCAGGGCCTCGGCCTGCAGGTCGGCGGCCAGGGTCAGGGTCCAGTCCCGGCCGCCGGGTGTCTGGCGATAGGCGAGGCGGTGCAGGTCGATGGTGGCGGCCTGGGCGTCCTGCCAGCGGACGTCCTGCCAGACGCGCTGGTAGAAGCGCCGGCTCTCGCGGTGGTCGATGAAGGTGGCGACCAGCTCGGGGCGGCCGACGATGCGGGCGTTGCGGATGGTGACGGCGAGGGGCTTGAAGTCGATGGTCAGGTCGAGCGAGAGGTCGTCGCCGTCGGCGGTGGTGGCGACGATGTCGGTGAAGGCCAGCCGGCGTGAGGTGAGTTCGATGGTGCCCTGAGCCGCGCGCAGGGCCAGGTCGCGGTAGCGCGCCTCGCGGCCGGCGACCTGGGCGCGCAGGCGCCACGGCTGACGGGCGTCGTCGCGGCCGGCGCTGAGAGTCACCTGCGCCGGCAGGCCGGGGGTGCAGCGGATGCTGTGGACGATGTCGCTGGCCGGCAGGCCCAGCCGCGGCACGGCGGTGTCGTACCAGCGTCCCGGGTAGCCGTTGCCCGCGGCCTGGACCTCGACGCGGCCCGTCGCGGGCGTCCAGCGCAGGGTGCCATCCAGGGCCACGCCGTCCTGCCACGCCGGCGCCGCGGCAGGGGCCGTGCCGGCGGCGGCAGGGGCGGTCGCGGCGCCATTGGGGTCGGCGGGCTCGGCGAGGGCCTGGCAGCGGAGGCCGAATGGCACCTCCCAGACGCCCGAGGCGAGGGCCTGGTCGAGATCGACGCTGGCCTGCACCGTGACCGCGTCGGCCGGTGCGTCGGGCAGGCCGACGGTCGCCCCCTCGAGGTGCACGACCCCTTCGGCCAGCCGCCAGGGCGCCTCCAGCGGGCCGACCTCGCGGCCGTGCACGCCGATGGTGGCGGTGCCGACGCGGCCGGCGGCGCGCAGGCGGCGCCAGTCCAGCGGCGAGCGTTCCAGGCTGACGTGAAGGGCGATCGGGCTGGCGAAGGCGACCTGGCGCAACGCCGGCAGGCGGCCGGTCAGGCCGGCCTGGCGCAGGCGGTCGGCGAGGCTGCAGCGGCTGTCGAGGTGGCCCTCGAGGGTGCCGTCGGCGGCGTACCACGCCAGGGTGCCCTCGGCGTACTCGGTCGCCGCTGCGTCGAGTTCGGCGCGCCAGGGCTCCACGCGCAGGACCTGGCCATCCCAGGCGAGGCGGCCCTCAAGGCGGCTCAGCGTCAGCCCCGGCATAGCCAGGTTGCGCGCGCGCAGGGCGCCGCTGATCCGCCACGCCGACGGCCGCCAGGGCGACAACGCCAGCTCGGCCTCGACGTCGACCGGGATCGTCGTCTGCAGCCGCTCGGTCCAGGCCGGCGGCGCCGGCAGGGGCAGCCGGCGCAGGGTCTCGGGGAGGATCTGGCCCTGCAGGCGACCGCGGGCGGTCTGCGCGACCAAATCCAGAACGACGTCGGCCGTGAGGGTTTGGCCCTGCCCGAGCACGACGGTGAGGTCCTCCAGGCGCAGCTCCGGCGCGCGGTAGCTCAGGCGGCTCTTCAGGTGCGGCACGCTGAGCTCGCCGATTGCCAGTTCGGCGATGCCGAGGTCGCCAAGGAAGCGGCTTGCCTCGGGGTGGTCCAGGTCGAGGGTCAGGCGGCCGCTAAGGAAGGCGTCGCGTTCGGCCAGGCGGGCGCGGCCCAGCCAGGTGGCCAGGCGGGCCAGCTCGGCGCGCAGGCGCCACGGCTCGGCCGCGGGCGGCGGGGTCGAGCCGGGTGCCGG
>JAGVUW010000120.1 GCA_019136035.1 Verrucomicrobiota bacterium
GACCTTCAGGCGCCACTCGAGCCAGTGGCCGAGGTCCTGCTCCCAGTAGGTCAGGGCCTTGTCCGAGGCCAGGATGCGCCCGCTGACGATGCGGCTCTTGCCGCCGCCCTCACCAGCGAGGGCCTCGGCCTCGATCCACAGGCCGCCGCCGGCACGCACCGCCTCCACCCAGGCCTGGTCGACCTGGACCGCCTGGCGCAGCGTGGCGCCGGCGCCCTGGTCGGTCTCCAGGGTCAGGGTGACCGTATATCGTCCCGGCTCCGCGTAGGTATGCGTGACCGTGGGACCCTCGGCGCTGGCCCCATCGCCGAAGGACCACGTCCAGCGGCGGATGGCGCCGACGAGGCAGCGCGAGCCGGTGGCGTCGAAGGCGATGGCGGTGCCGCGGGCGTCGGTGCCCTGGCGGCGGTGGTTGAAGGACGGCTTCAGCGGCGCCGGCGGGACGGTCACCGCGACCGCCTCCGAGGGCTCGGAGAGGTTGCCCCAGGCGTCGCGGGCGCAGACGCGGTAGAAGACCTTCTGGCCGAGCGCGAGGCCGCAATCGATGAAGGCGGCCTCGGCGGGGCTGCCGATGAGGTTCTCGGGGATGGCGTCGAGGTCGGCGCTGTCGCCGCGGTAGACCTGGTAGCCATGGACGCCCTGCGGTGCCGTCGCCGCGGTCCAGGCGAGTTTGATGTTGCCGTCTTCGGCGACGGGGACCTGGTCGGCATCCGCGGGGCTGAAGTCCACGAGGCGCAGGCCCTCGGGCCGGCTCGGCCTGGCGGTCGGCTCCTGGCCGCGTCCGCTGGGGGTGAAGGCGGGGTCGTTGGTGAGGCAGAGGCAGTCCACGGCGATGCCGGCGTCGGCGGTGCTCAGCGTGAGTTCGACGCGGCCGCGGGGCAGTGTCAGCGGGTCGCCGGCGATGGCGACCCAGTGCCAGTCGGGGCCGGCCACCGCGATCGAGCCGATCGGCCGGCCCTCGGCGGCGATGGCGACACTCCCGGCGGCGGTCGGGCCGCCGCGCTGCGGCCAGCCGCGCGTGTACGAGGCGCGCTCGAGTTCGGACATGCCGCGCACACGAGCCCAGAGGCGCAGGCCACGGCGTTCGGGCGGCGACACCGTCAGGCGGGCGACGCCCTGCAGGCGCCCCGCGGCGAGGTCCTGGCGCGCCAGGTGCTCGGGGTCGGTGACCGCCACCGCGTAGGCGCCGCTGGCCTCGGCGGGTTCGAAGTAGGGCACCATCGGCGCCCCGAGGCGGGCCGACTCCATTTCGTGGAAGTGCCGGAACGGCCCCGTGCCACCGAGGCGGACCTCGGCCGAGAAGACGCGGCTCTCGAGGCCGGAGTGCTCGACGCTGGTCAGGACCACGAAGCCGTCGGCGGTGTCCGGGAGACGGCAGCTCGTGTCGGTGATGAGGCCATCGGAGAGGCGCTGATAGCCGCGGCCGCTCTCGGTCGAGTGGTAGACCCGGTAGCCGCGGATCTCGGCATGGCGTTCGGGGCGGTCCCAGGTGAGCGTCCGCCCCCGGCCGAGGCGCGGGTTCTGCGGCGGCTCGGGGTAGCGCACCACGGCGATGTAGACGTCGCCCCAGCGCCGGCCGGGGTCGTCGCCGGTGAGCATGGATGAGAAGTACAGGATCTTGGTGAAGTCGGGGCTGAAGTTCGGCGCGGGCCGGAACATCGGCTTGTGGTAGGCCTTGTCATTCCAGCGGCTGCTGTAGCGCTTGAGGTAGTCGTGGAAGTTGGTCAGCACCGCCGTCCACTGCGTCCGGTGCTCGAGGTCGATCATGAGCAGCGGCGAGGGCGGCTCGGCGTAGCCGCCGACGACGGCCCAGTCGCGGTCGCGGCGGAACTCGTGCGGCCATGACACCCGGTCGACCTTGCGGTAGGTGCCGACGAAGCGGTCCGCCTCGTTCTCCAGGCCAATGAGGCCGATGGTACTGGCGACGCCGCCGGTGTGGAAGCCGCTGTGCATGCCGAGCGAGCTCATGTGCACGAGGGTGCCATCCTCGAGGAGGAGCCGGGCGTCGTCGCCGGACCACGGGAAGCCGGCGGCGTAGTCCCACCACTTCGCCGAGGGCTGCTGGGTCGGCCCGGTCTGCGAGGTCACGTACTCGGTCACCGGTCCGACCGGATGCGGCACGACGCGCAGGGGTCCGCGGCGGGTCCCGGTCAGGGGCAGCGCCAGGATCTGGTAGGGATTCGTCGGGTGGTTCGGGAGGTTGTCGCGGTTGAGCTCGAAGAAGTAGTAGCGCCGGTCCTGGCTGTCGATGGCGTCGCGCCAGTTGTCGCCGCTCTTGCCGCCGACGAAGCTCATGTCGGCGGCGACCTTGTCGGTGGCGGGGTCGGCCGAGAGGCTGGGTATGGGCCACTCGCGGAAGCCATTGCCGAAGGAGTCCGAGGTGGCGACGCGGCGGCCGTCTTCGGCGAGCCAGGCGAGGGTGTCGTGGGTGATGCCGCCGATGCGGGGGCCGCGCAGGCCGTAGTTGGTCAGCCCGGGGTAGTGCACGACACTCCAGCCGGGCCGGCGCGGCAGCGTGATGGTGTGGCGGGCGCGGGTGAGGACGTTCTCCAGATCGACGGCCTCGCGGTTGCGGTTGACCACGATCCAGTCACGCGGGTCGGCGCCGGCCGGGAGGTGGCGTTCCATCCACGGGAAGAGCCAGACCAGGCCGAGCCAGCGGTTGTCGAGCCAGCGGGCG
>JAGVUW010000616.1 GCA_019136035.1 Verrucomicrobiota bacterium
CGCGGTGCTGGCCATGCTCGAGGGCGGCGCCTTCGAGTGTGACGGCAAGACCACCATCGAGGTGCTCAGCGACGCCCTGGGGCTGGTCATCCAGCGCGACGGCTTCGACACCGCCGCCGGGCTGGTCCTGAAGCTGGCCGGGCGCATACCGTCCGAGGGCGAGCGCTTCCGTTTTGATCAGTACGAGGTCGAGGTCGTCAAGGTCGTCAGGCACCGTCTGGCGCGACTGCGCTTCCGGCGTCTGGGCGACGACTGAGGGGGGGGCCGTCGGCCGCTCCGGCCGCATCGGCGTGGGGCAGGGGCCGCGGGCCGCCGGCCTGGCCTGGCCACGTCAGGCGCCGCATGGCGGCTCGTGAACAGGCCGCCATGCGGGCCCCGCCGCCGGGCCCTTGCGGCCTCTTGCTCAGGGCCGGCCGTGAGCACGAGGCGCGAAGCAGCGCGCGTCGTAGTCTGCGCCGCAGTATAGTGCGGCGCAGGTGGATGCTGAGCGAGGCATCCGCGCTTCGCGAGGAATCCAGGTTAGGGGTGACGGCGATGGCGGTCAGCGTACAACCTGCCGACTGGCGCGGTATCATCTACCGCGGCATCGAGAACCAGGAACTCGACTTCAAGGCGGCGCAGGACTGGAACGAGCTGGGGCGGGCCGGACGCGCTAAGTTCGCCCGCCACACCATGGCCATGGCCAACACCCGCGGCGGCTATCTCGTCGTCGGCGTCGGCGAAGACGAGAACGGCAACCCGACCCTGCACACCGGCATGACCGAGAGGCAGGCGCGGTCGTTCGACCCGAGCACCGTCGGCCAGACGGTGAACCACTACGCCGACCCGAGTGTCGAGTTCGACATCGTCCGTCCCGAGGTCGACGGCCGGCGCTACGTGGTCTTCGTCATCTACCCGTTCCGCAACCTGCCGCATGTCTGCGGCGATGCCTGCGAGGCCGAGCTGCAGCGCGGCGTCTTCTACATCCGCACGCCGGATGCCCGCAGCCGCCCGGCCTACCGCGCCAGCGAGCTGCATGGCCTGGTGCAGCGGGCCCTGCGCAACCAGCGCGAACTGCTCGGCCGCATGATCCGCGGCGTGCTCTACGAGGGCCGTCAGGCCAACCAGACCGAGGCCGAGCCCGAGTTCAATCGGCTCCTGGCGCAGTCGCGTCAGGAGGCCCGCCGCGCCCTCGGCAACAACGCCTTCAACCAGAGCCTCGTCCTGGAGGTCGCGGTCTACCCGGAGCGCCTCCTCATCGACCGGCTGAGCCTCAGCGATGTGCATCGTGCCCGCGACGAGGTCGTCCTGCCGCCGGAGGGCGCCTTCCCGGTGCTGCCCGATCCCGGCGCCACCACCTACGCCAGCAACGACTCGATTCGGTCCCTGGTGACGGCGCCCGCGGCCGGTGGCGGCACCTCATACCTCGAGGTCTTCCTGTGCGGCCTGATGTACTGCGCCTGCGTCGACCAGCCGTCCGAAGCGACGCCGCGCGAGCTGCACTACAACCGCCTGCTGCGCTGGGTCGGCAGCGCCATGGGCGCCGTCGGCCAGTTCTATGCGGCCCTGGGGTTCGAGACCGACCTCCTGACCATCGTCTTCCGTCTGGCCAACACCGAGGGCGTCCGGCTGGCCCTGCCGGCGCAGTCCGACCCGGACGCGCTGGTCTGCCACATACCCGACATCGAGGTCAGCAAACGGCGCACCGCCGCCGATGTGGTCAGCGGCCCGGAGGCCAATGCCGCCCAGGTCGTGCGTGAAATCTGCGAACGGTTCGGCTTCCGCAGCGACGACCACGTCGGCCTGAACCAGCGCCTGGAGGCCCTGCTGCGTCTGGGCGGTGACTGAAAACGGCGACGCCCGGCGGCCGTGCAACGGGCCGCCGGGCGTCTGAACTGCCGCGGTGGGGCCTCAGAACTCGATGATGGTCTGGAAACGGCCCCAGGTCGAGTCGTCGCCGCCTTCCCAGTAGCTGTTGGGGAAGAAGTGCGCCACTTCGACGGCGAACTTCAGCCACGTGGTCGGCGCGTAGTCGACGAAGGCGCTGACGAGGTGGCCGATCGAGTCGCCCCCGCCGCCGCCGCTGGCATTGGCGAGGTCGCCGTAGTCGGCGCGCAGGTAGGCGTAGGCCGCCGCGAACTTCCAGCAGGGGCCGGCGCTGGCACGCGCCTCGAGGCGGTACTGGTCCATGTTCGTCCAGTTGCCGTTGAAGAGGATCGGCAGGAGCTCCTCACGGAAGATCGGATAGCCCGCGAAGAGCGGGTCCCAGCCCTCGAACTCGTCGGCGGAGCCGGGGTCATCGCCGCTCCACGAGGTGTACTGCAGCAGGATCGACGGGCTGAAACGGGTGCCCTCGGGGGCCTTCAGGGTCAGCCGCGCGTCGAGCATGTCGCCGGTGAGGTCGCTGCTGTGGTTGTACTCGCCGTCCTGGCAGGCGTACTCGAGGCTGTAGTCGACCTGCTTATGCATCGCCCCGAAGAGGCGCACGCCCGCGGTGTGGATGAGGCCATCGGCATCCGACTGCGGCGGCGGCCCGGCATAGGGGAAGTTCCGCTCCGCACTGTCAAAGCCGGCCAGGGTCGGGCGGGTGTCGTTGATGTTGGCGTAGATGTAGTACAGGTCCGTGTTCAGGCTGGGCTTGAAGCCGTGCGTCCAATAGGCGCCGGTGGTGAAGATGTCGCCACGGCTGAGGCGGCGG
>JAGVUW010000283.1 GCA_019136035.1 Verrucomicrobiota bacterium
GCCTGAGCGGGTACGGGCTGTGACCGCGGCATGGCCGGCTCACCGCCGCCCGGCACCGCCGGCCGCGGCCGCAGCCGCATGCCGGGCCGGGTCGGGCGCAGGCCCGAGGGGGGCATCGCCTGGTCACGGGGCAGCCCGCCGTCGGGCACCGCCGCCGGGGGGGCCTCGGCGGCGCCGGCGGCATCGTCCTCGACGGCGTCGTCATAGCCGGCGTCAGCCGCCGGCGTCCGCACGGGCAGCGCGGGAGGCGGCGCCGACTGCTCGTCGCCGATGTCATAGCGCGCGTTCATCTCGACCTTGCGATCGGTGACGCCCGCCCTGACCTGCTTGGACTCCTGGCGCACATCACCAAGCACGGGCGACTGCTCGAGGATCAGCTCAAGATCCGGGAGTTCCTGGCTCTCGCGCAACTGGATGCCGATGGCGCCCTCGTTCCAGCGGAAGGACGTGCACCACCCCGCAACGCCGACGCGGCGGGTGATCTCGACGAGGGCCGCGGCCATCGTTGGTCGCGGCTCGGCCAGGTCGGCAGTCTCGCTGCGGAGTTGCTCGATGAGCTTGGCCTGGTCCTGGTCGAGCTGACGGTTGGCGGCCTCGATATCGCTCTCGAGCTGAACACGCTCGCTGTGCAGGCGCGCGTAGAGACGCTGACGCTCGCCGTAGACCTTGGCCAAGCCATAGAGGCCAACCGCCGCGATGTAGACCACCAGAGCGACCGCGAGAAGCTGACTCTGACGATGACGGCGCGAACGTAGCTCGTAGGGCAGGTCGAGCCCGGTGCGGCGGTCCGCTGCGAAGGTCTGACTGAGACCGTACATGCCCAGAAGCACCGTCGCCGCGAAGTCGGCCTGGCGCTCGACGGGCTTTTCGCCGAGCGGTCCCGGCACGAGCGCGGCGGTCTCCAGCGGCGTGGCGCCGAGGCCGAAGAGGCCGTGGGGGACCGCGGTGGTCGCCGGCACGGGCTGCACCTGCCGCCGGCCGCCCTCGCCGGGGAGGTAAAGGAAGGCCTCGCCGCCCAGGCCCGGCAGGGCCACCGGCGTGCGCGCCAGGACCGGATCCAGCGCCGCGGCCGGCGGGACGACCAGGTCAAGGCTGTGCGCCAGGGCACTGAGGTCGCTCAGACAGCGCTCCCAGACCGTCTGGCGGAGGTAGTAGACGCGAACGACACGACGCGGCCCCGAGCCGCCCGGCAGGACCCGGTAGCCCCAGACCAGCTTCTCCTCGGGAATCGGGGCACAGCGCCGCAGCTCAAAGGCGAGGGCGCTGCGCAGTTCGTCCGGACGCAGCACCGGCATCTCAACATCGACAAAGCCGCTGCCCATATCGACGCTGCCGGCGACCACGACGGTGCTGCTGGTCGGCGCGAGCGTGTGCAGGCCTTCCGCGAGGACCTCGGCGAGACTGCGCTCTGACGAGGTGGCGCCCTCCCAGGAACGCACCACCCGGCAACGGTCGCGGACGCGCTCGACGAAGACGCCGCGGCAGGTCCCGGCGGCGCTCCAGGTCAGCGCGATGGCAGATGTTCCAGTGAAGGTGGTCATGGATACCCAGACACGCAGGCCCTGCAAGGCGTAGAGGGCCCCTCAGCGGGCCGGCGCATCAGAAGGAACAACGTAGCGCGTTCGCGCGGCATTTGCCAACGCTGAACAGCGCGCCCCAGGACTGATCGAAGATTCCGTCAGAGCTCAGCCGGCCACCCTGGAGGGGTGCCAGAACTTCCAGACAGCCCTGAGCGCGCCCTTCAGCGTCGGCGGATCTGCTCGTCGCGGTACTGCGTGTAGCTCTCGCGCAGCCAGACGTAGTGGTCCAGAGCCGTCTCCTTGCTCTTCTCGTAGTCGCCGAGATGCAGGGAGGTGTGGTTGACCCGGTCGCCGGCGCGGATACCGAGGCGCAGGGGCAGGTCCTGCACCAGGTAGCTCAGCGGATCGAGGAAGGTATCCGCCACCAGCCCAATGGTATCGCGGGGGTTGGAGGGCCCGAAGACCGGCAGGGTGAGGTAGAGGCCGTCGCCGACGCCGTAGACGCCGAGGGTCTGGCCGAAGTCCTCCGGGTGGGCCTCCAGGCCGCAGTGCTTGGCCGCCACGTCGCAGAACCCCAGGACGCCGACGGTCGAGTTGATCAGAAAGCGCCCCAGCTCATCGCCCAGGCCGGCGAGGTTGCCCTGCAGGAGGCAGTTGACGCCGCGACGCGGCATGCCGAGGTTGTCGAAGACATTGCCGACGCCGTCGCGAATGCCCTCCGGAAGGACCTTGGCATAGCCCGTAGCCAGGGGCTTCACGACCCAGAAGTAGAGTTTGTCGTTGACGACATAGACGCCGCGGTTGACCGGCGCGACCGGGTCGCGAATGGCGCTGCCCTCGTCGGCCTCGTCGAAGCCGGCGAACTCATCGGTCT
The DNA here is from genome assembly GCA_019136035.1 of Verrucomicrobiota bacterium. Lineage (GTDB taxonomy): Bacteria > Verrucomicrobiota > Lentisphaeria > Oligosphaerales > JAFGRS01 > JAGVUW01. Next base: position 2,395 of record JAGVUW010000283.1, read on the forward strand.
GGGCGCTGGCCATCAGGGCGAAGACCGGCAGCAGCCATACCGCCAGGAGCCGCCGGAACGGCCGCGTGCGCCGTGAAGAACCCGCACAGGACATCGTCATGGCCCCCGCTCCTCTCAAGGCGTGGCGGCCGGCGCCGCGGCGCGGCGGGCGCGCAGCTCGTCGACCTTGCGTGTCATCATCTCCATGATCTGCTCGCGGCTCTTGGCCGAGGCCAGCTCGTTGCGCCAGTTGCGCACCAGGCTGACGCCCTCGACGCTGAAGTTCCGCACCCGCCAGGC